>NZ_JAUBQW010000047.1:3549-40553 GCF_036701485.1 Microcoleus sp. Pol11C3
ACTCCAACACCCACAAGTCCCACTCCCACTCCAACACCCACAAGTCCCACTCCCACTCCAACACCCACAAGTCCCACTCCCACTCCAACACCCACAAGTCCCACACCAACTGACAACCAACCGCCATTGGCCAACAATGCCAACTCCAGCCTCGGTCCCAACAGCAGCCAGTTAGTCACAGGATTGGGAGGCAGCGACCCCGACGGGTCGATCGCATCCTACACGATCAACACCCTGCCCCCAGCAGACCAAGCCGTCCTGTTTTTAGGAGACCCAGCCAACGGCGGCGTACCAGTCACACCCGGTCAAGTCCTGACTCCTCAACAGTTGCAGCAACTATTTTTGCAAGCCACAGGCAACTTTACAGGAGCCAATTTCACCTACAGCGCCACAGACAACAGCGGCGCCTCCAGTCCTGCTGCCGCTACTGTCGCGGCCATACTTCCAACTGACAACCAACCGCCATTGGCCAACAATGCCAACTCCAGCCTCGGGCCCAACAGCAGCCAGTTAGTCACGGGATTGGGAGGCAGCGACCCCGACGGGTCGATCGCCTCTTACACGATCAACACCCTGCCCTCACCAGACCAAGCAGTCCTGTTTTTAGGAGATCCCGCCAACGGTGGCCAACCGGTGACACCCGGTCAAGTCCTGACTCCTCAACAGTTGCAGCAACTATTTTTCCAAACGACGGGCAGCTTTACAGGAGCCAATTTCACCTACAGTGCGAAAGACAACAGCGGCGCTACCAGTCCCCCTGCTACCGCTACTGTGACGCCTGGACTGATAGCGCCAACACCAAATCCAAATCCAAATCCAACTTTTAACCAACCGCCATTGGCCAACAATGCGAACTCCAGCCTAGGGCCCAACAGCAGCAGGTTAGTCACAGGATTGGGAGGCAGCGACCCCGACGGGTCGATCGTCTCTTACACCATCAACACCCTGCCCTCACCAGACCAAGCAGTCCTGTTTTTAGGAGATCCCGCCAACGGCGGCGTACCAGTGACACCAGGTCAAGTCCTGACTCCAGAACAGTTACAGCAACTATTTTTCTTTACAAGTGGCAACTTTACAGGAGCCAATTTCACCTACAGTGCCACAGACAACAGCGGCGCCACCAGTCCCGCTGTCGCTACTGTTGCAGCCATACTTCCAACTGACAACCAACCACCAGTTGCCAACAATGCCAACTCCAGCCTCGGGCCCAACAGCAGCCAGTTAGTCACCGGATTGGGAGGCAGCGACCCCGACGGGTCGATCGTCTCTTACACCATCAACACCCTGCCCTCACCAGACCAAGCAGGTCTGTTTTTAGGAGATCCAGCCAACGGCGGCGGTGTATCGGTGACACAAGGTCAAGTCCTGACTCCAGAACAGTTGCAGCAACTATTTTTCTTCACAAGTGGCAACTTTACAGCAACCAATTTCACCTACAGCGCCACAGACAACAGTGGCGCCACCAGTCCCGCGGCCGGTACTGTGGCGGCTATCTTACTGCCGATTGCGCCAACGCCCACACCAACGCCGGCATCGCCGATCATCTCAAATCCGATCGGAGAACCAGATACCGACTGTTTGTGTCAGCCCATTATTGAAAAACCCGCAATTAACTTTGCGCCCCCGCCGCAACCGCCGAAAGTTGGATTTGTCCGCCCGATTTCACAATTTTCAGAGGGACAAACCACCAAAGGAACCGACGGCGATGACTTGATCGTAGACACCAAAGGCAACCAAAAAATTGTCGGTTTTGAAGGCAACGATCTGCTTTTAGGTGAAGAGGGTGCAGACGAAATTTACGGCAACGAAGAGAATGACAGGATTTTTGGGGGCATTGACACCGATATTGTTTACGGAGGCAAGGGCAACGATATCGTATTCGCAGGCAAACAGAACGACTGGATTTCTGGCGACTTAGGCTCTGACAGCCTGTTTGGAGATCTAGGTGCCGATACGATTTTGGGAGACAACGGCAACGATAACTCCAGCAGTGCTCCGAACAATGGCGATTTGATCTTCGGAGGCAACGGTGCAGACCTCATTAACGGCAACGAGGGCGACGATACCATCCATACCGGTAAAGGTGACGATATTGCCCTTGGAGGTAAAGAAAATGACCTGATTTGGGGCGAACTCGGCTCCGACAGCTTGTTTGGGGGCATCGGCTCCGACAGCTTGTTTGGGGGCATCCGCGACCAAAGAGCCAGCGACTCCGAGGGACGCGATTTGCTGTACGGAGGCTTCGGTAACGACTTCCTCCACGGCCAACAAGGCAACGATACGCTGGTTGCAGGCAAGGATAACGATCGTGCTTACGGAGGTAAAGACAATGACATCATCTACGGTCAATTAGGCTCCGATACCCTCTACGGCGGTGAAGGAGCCGATACTCTGCTGGGCGACAGTGGCAGTTCCCAGTCAATCGGGGATCTCGGCGAACAAGACTTAATCTTTGGGGACAGCGGCAACGACATCATCGGCGGCGGCCACGGTAATGATACCGTGCAAGCAGGTAAAGGCAATGATTGTGTTTGGGGTGGCAAAGATAATGACCTGATTTGGGGCGAGCTCGGCTCAGATACCCTTGTCGGCGACAGCGGCGATGACACCATGTACGGTGGCGCTCGAAGTCGAGTTAAAGATGTTGGCGGTCAGGACTTGCTCTTTGGCGGCATCGGTGCTGATGTGCTGTTTGGCGATGAAGCTGAAGATACCATCAGTGGCGGTCAAGACAACGATTTGATTTACGGCGGTAAAGCTAACGACCTCATACACGGAGATCAGGGTGACGACTTGATTTACGGCGGTGACGGCAGCGATGAACTCTGCGGTGGCGAGGGCAACGATACCATCTATGGCGATCGTGCTGATAACCGGGGTGTCTCGGTGGGCGCAAACGATCAGCAAGACTGCATCAACGGCGGTGATGGCGATGATTTGCTTTACGGCAACGAAGGCCAAGATACTATTAACGGAGATGCTGGCAGCGATACCCTGATTGGTGGTAAAGATAACGATTTGCTCAATGGGGGTGCTGGAGATGACTGGCTGTTTGGCGACTTGGGCGACGATACTTTAATTGGAGGTATGGGGAGCGATCGATTTGTGTTGAGTGCTGATGGCGCTACTGATACTGTGATTAACTTCGAGGTAGGCGTCGATAAGTTGGTTTTGAGCGGTGGGGTGAGTTTCCAGCAGTTGCAATTTAGCACCACTCCGAACGGTACTTTGCTGCAAGTAGCAGGAACCGATCGGGTTTTAGCGAATCTGGTTGGGGTTAACGGGGCGATCGGCTCCTCGGATTTCTTACCCAATCTCTCTGAGCTCTAGAATTGGCGGCGAAAGTCTCCTGTTCTGGCGAACAAAACGCCACAGCAGATCAGAACTTCTGTGGCGTTCCTCACAATACTCAATCCGGGTTAGAAACTTTGTAGCACTCGGCCCTTGACATCGCTCTTACAGTTGGCTTTTGTCCCTCTCTAAAATGCTACAAAATAAATGTGTATTCAAGCCGGATTTGGTATAATATCAAATCTGTTAGCATCGGGATTATTCATAAATCTCTTATCTTTATCGGCGTGGATCAGCGTCAATCCCTTGTCATCTGCGGTCCGATAAATTATCGTTTTTTTACCGCAGATACAGGCAGAGCAACACAGATTAACGCAGATGAATTAGATAAATTTCTGTTCCAATCTCTGTGATTATTGACGGGTTTTTACGCCCGACGAGGCTACCGGAGTTGATATAACTTTGTATGGGTTTTTCAGGTGTTCCCAGGTACACAAGGGTTGGTAGCAAAGAGTGTTTACTACCAAATGATTTTAGTGTGTTGTGCGATCGGGCTTAAGAGCCAACTAAAATTTATTACTAATTCCCCATTCCCATTCTTTGATTCACAATTTAGAAGTAAAAGATACACGGATAGCTATTTTTTCCTTTTTCCTGCTTCGACCCAATGCCCCATCATCAATTCAAATATTTAGTTTAAGATAGCGAAATCTGCTTGCGTAAAAACAGGCGGCGCGGCTGGCCGAACAGCCAACCAGTCCAATTCCAATCCACCTGTTGCAAGCGATAGCCGGCCTGATAGTACAACTGTCGCGCCGCGTGATTATTTTCCAGAACGTGGAGGTAAATCTCAGAAAATCCCCATTCTCTGGCTGTCTCCTCGCAGTTGCTGAGCAATTGTTGAGCAACCCCCTGCCGCCGATACTCCGGGTGAACGGCTAAATTCGACAAATACGGATAGTCAGAACTCGGTATTTGCCAAGGAAAGCGAGAACGCAGAGCCATTTCTACTGTTCCTGCCATGCGCTGAGCTCGGTGCGATTTATAATTCGGCGTTCCCTCCTCGCGCGAGACTAGCTCAGCAACCAGACAAATGTAATGTTCTGCCTTAGAACGCAGTCGATTTTTTAAATCTTCGTAAATGCCCAAACGCAACACTGGATACACCCATTCTACAAACCCCTCGCGGGAGTGAAAGCTCATGGCTAAAATATCAGCTAGCTGCGTTAAGTCGTTGGCCGCAGCCACCCGGATCGAAAAACCAGAAAGTCCGGGAGTTTGTTGTTGGTGAGATGGTGAGGAAAAAAATGAAGGATTCACAATGCCAGGCCACTATATTAATTTTTTTACGCGGGTTTCTAAGCTACCATCTTAGAAAATTCACTGATGTTATACTGATCTTATAACGTAACTTATAGGCATACTTTATTAAGCAGATTAATTCACTTTTTTTTTTGTGTGTTTTACTTTAAGTAGTATCTGATGTAAATTAGGAAATTGGTAGTGCTTTTATGTAAAGGATGGAGAAAATTGAGGCGGTTGAGCCTTCAGCATTGCTAATCTGATTTGGTGATTGTAGTCATGAATGAAGTTCCAAATAGCACCCTTGTGATTCTCCAATTTCTTAGAAAACGATAACGTCTTCCTGACTAATCGCGAAATTCGCTGTCTGAGCGTATTATTCAATCTTTCAATGTAACTGGTTAATCCACTTTCCTTATCGACCAACTTATACAGTTTACTTGGTAAAACCGCAGCATAGGCTTCCCAATGATCCGTATAAATCTTGGCGCATTGGCGATAGACACTGGGTAGGGAATCCCATAATGCTTGAGCCGACTTCGAGGAGCGGTCCCCAATCTGACATCCGATCACTTCCCGAGTCTTGGCATCAATCGCTAACCAGACCCATTGTTTATTTCCTTTGTCCTCTACAAAAGACCAAAGTTCATCCATTTGGACGGTGTGTTTTCCAACTTGTTTCGGGATGACTGTGACCTTCTGTTCTACGGCAGCGTACAGGTGGTTCACATGATTTTGGAGCCAGCTCTCAGAAACACCCATGACTCGGGCAATACCAGCGAGGGAAATCCGCTCCAAAAGAAGCAGCTCAATTTTTGCCAAAGTGTCGGTGTCTTTGGCTTGCCACTGAGGATTTTCGACAAACTGGCGACCACAGTCACGACATTTGTGGTTTTGTTTTCCCCGACGAGTCATTCCATTTTTCATCACATTGTCAGAACCACAAGTGGGACAAATCAAATAGGGTTTCATCATGAGACTCCTCAAAAGACTGGCACAGAGCTATTATCCTCCATCCTTTACATAAAAGGACTACCAGGAAATTTAAGCATTTAATAGTCTAGTTATGAAAAAATAAAACTCATCCCCTAATACTAGATTGGTGGCTCAGCTATTGACCCTTAAAATTGAATTTCATCGCGAGTTCTCCTGCCCGCGCCACAAGAGTTTAAGTAAACAGTAGCCTACCAATTAAATGCGCGAAAGCTTAGCGGGAAAGGTATTAAAAACAATCAAAAAGGTTTTAATGTCAGGTTCCCGGAATCCTACCGCTCTCTGCTTACGGAAATATCCGATCGAATATAATTTATCCCTCAAGGGGTAATTGAAAAACTCCACGACTGGCTAGACTAACACCGGGCGCGATCGCGCGTCGGATGCTCACCGTCGGCCCCCTGCCTGGCCAACCAGCTTTCAGTAGTTCTGGGCCATCCATCGCGCGTCCCCGATCGAACCGGCCTTACCTGTTGCGGGAGGGGGTACTCTCCCAAGCGTCCAATTTAAATTTGGATGCCTGGAAACAGTCTGCGGGGGTTTTCCCCGTCGGCTCAATATTGTGCTGCGATACTCTGGTTGCGAGACTCTGCGCTGCGCGAGCGAGACATTCAAAACCTCGATCGAGCTGGTTGACCCCGCCCAAAAACCTATACAAGCGCCCGACACTCCTCGTGCAGAGATCAAAATTTTAGACCCGAGTTCAAGCTCCCCGATTAATCTGTGGAGTAAATCTAAAATCTAAAATCTAAAATCTAAAATCGACTGATCGGTTTCCACAGAGTACATCCATAGCTAAGATTAACAGATGGATGCTCTGCCTTGCGGTGTTTCGCCGCAGTAATTGGCTTGGGCGTTGGTCTGCAGGAGGCACAAAAAATGCCCCGCTCGGGAAAAAAGTGCAAGTCTAACTAAAATGGTACAGCAATTGTGTAACTCCCACAGACGCTGTTGTCTCTCAGCCACCCCCGAATATCAGTCACGGGCTTGGCGCCGGATTTTAGGCCGTATCCTTGGCTGACTGTTAAAGTTGCTATTACCTGTGGGGAAAAACACAGGCAAAGATATTGGTGGTCTATGGTATCGTGTTCCGGCCAGCTTTCACATACCACATAAAACAGGCCCAGGAGCCAGCATAAAACATAAAATTGGCCAATCAACTCACAATCAGGACGGTTATTCTTATGTATTCTGAGATATCCAGACGGCAGTTAAAAGTCCCCGATTCGTGTTTGCTCTCCTGCTCCATAGAGGTAAGGGGTCAAGGAAAATTCTCGGGAGACGAGTTTATGTGAATATCATTAAATAATAAAATTGGGGTGCACGATAGATAACTGTGGCTCAGAAGAATTCCGAATTGAAAACCCAGACACCAAAAATTAAGGTTGATGCTTGCCTCTGCACACTCACAACAACTTCATATCCACGAATTATTGTGATACCATTTCCCAAAAATAATGGCACTGTAGGTCAACTCCCAACTCTTATTTCATCAGTCATTCCCAAGCGAAAATCGAAAATCGAAAATGGTATGACTTCAGTAATTGAAATCGGCGAATTCTTCATTTGATCAGACTTATTAAATCGAACAGCCCCGGGGCACAGGAGAACGGTGCATGAATTCCCAAGAAAATCCTAAGTTAAAAATTCTGATCGTCGATGACGAACCAGATAACCTCGACTTGCTTTACCGCACCTTCCATCGAGACTACAAAGTGCTCAGAGCCGAATCTGGTCCCGCTGCCCTCGAAATTTTGGCAAAAGAGGGAGAAGTTGCGGTGATTATCTCCGACCAGCGAATGCCAAAAATGAGCGGTACGGAGTTTCTCAGCCTGACGGCGGCTCAATACCCCGACGTGATCCGAATTATTTTAACTGGCTATACCGATGTTGAAGATTTAGTTGAAGCTATTAACGCTGGCAAAGTATTCAAATACGTTACCAAGCCTTGGGATGCTCAAGAACTCATAACTCTTGTCAGTCAAGCTGTTGAGACTCACAATCTTCTGAAAACGCGCACCAATGAACTGCGCCGTGCTTTGAGCCAAGAATCGCTGCTTTATGCCGTTACCAATACTATCCGATCGGCTCCCAATTACCAGCAAATGTTGCAAAGAATTGTGGAAAGCGTGGGACAGATGTTTGAGGTGAGTTGCTGTCTGCTGCGGCCGTTCCAAGACGGCCGGGTGGCGGATGAGTGGTTCGTTTACCAGAAAGCCGAAACTAAAGGGTTGGGGGGCGATGAGGAAGTCACGCCGGGAGATGCTTCAGCAGCAGAACTCTCCCCGGATTTGCTGCCGGATTTGGTTTGGGAAACTCGGGATGTGGAGGTGATTCAAGATGCCCAAACTGACGATCGAGTTTTAAACTGGGATAATCAACAGCGACAGCAGGCTTACCAAGCTGCGAATATTCGATCGAGCTTGATCGTACCGCTGTTTTACAAAATCGAACTGATGGCAGTCTTGGCGCTGCACCAGTTTGAGGAACCGCGCCAGTGGCAAGACCACGAGGTACAGTTGGTAATTACGGTGGCAGACCAAGCGGCTTTGGCACTTTCTCAAGCCCGGGCTTACGAACAGGTGCGGGCGCTGGCCAAGCGCGAGGCCCTAGTCAATACTATTACTACGGCAATTCGATCGAGTCTCGATCCCCAAAATATTTTTGCAGCCATTACTCAACAACTCGGCCAAGCTTTGCAAGTTGACGGCTGCGCCCTATCTCTGTGGACAGAAGATGATGAATACGTCCAATGCGTGGGCCTATACGACACAGATAGGGATACCGTGGCTGTAGAACCGGGTTTTATTGACAATCCAGAGGTAGTTACGAACCCTCTGGGCTACGAGACGGCTTCTGGTGATGCTGCTGAGAACACTCACGCCTGGGTTTTTGCCCATCCTTCCCTGCCACAGTCTTTGGTGCCGATTCGGGGCAATCCGCTGTTACTGCAAGTTATGGTATCAAAAGAGCCGGTGGCGATCGAAGATCTCGACGAACACCCCGAGTTAAATGTTACAGAACTGCAAGTTCGATCGCCAGCCCGCGCCCTGTTAGTCGTTCCCTTACTCTCAGAAGGCAAAATCATCGGCAGCATTTCCCTGCGCCAAAATCACAGCATCCGCCGCTGGAACATCTCAGACATTGACCTGGCTCAAATAGTCGCAACTCAAGCTGCTCTGGCCGTGCAGCAGTCGCGCCTCTACCAGACTACCAGACAGCAGGCAGAACGGCTTTTGGAAGCCGATCGGCTTAAAACCGAATTTTTCCAAAATATCTCCCACGAGTTCCGCACCCCTCTAACTCTCACAATCGGCCCTCTAGAATCAGCTTGCGGCCGCAAAGAAGACTTGCCCTACGAACAAGCCGTAATCGCTTTGCGTAATTCCCGTCGCCTCCTGCGCTTGGTAAATCAACTGCTGGACTTGCAGCGGCTCGATGCCGGACGGATGCAGCCGAGTTTTCGCCCCTGCGATTTAGTCGGTTTCTGTTACTCTACCGCAGAGTCGTTCCGCGCCTACTGCGAGAAAAAAGGGCTGCACTTAATTACCCAACTGCAAGAATGTCCTTTACTTTATTTGGATCTTGAAAGATTTGACAAAGTTATTTACAACCTGCTATCAAATGCTGTTAAATTCACCCCAGAAGGCGGAACTATCACCCTGAAAGTTGAATCTGCCGGCGCTCACTGCTTGTTGCAAGTAAAAGACACTGGTATCGGCATTCGCACCGAACAAATTCCCTATTTATTCGAGCGCTTTCACCAAGCCGAAGGCTCAGCTAGCCGTTCCTACGAAGGCAGCGGCTTAGGTTTGGCACTTGTCAAAGAATTAGTCGAACTCCACGGCGGTCAAATTTCAGTTGAGTCTGTTTACGGCGAAGGTACTACTTTTACCGTTTGGCTGCACTTCGGTTCGACTCACTTGCCCCCGGAACAGGTACTAGAAATACCTGCGGAGTTTCACTCATCCAAAGCAGCGGTGGAACTGGCAGATGTGGAGGCGGATTTGTCGGAAGATGATGCAGAAAATCATAACTTTGAGGCGATCGACCCGATAAGTTCAGAAACAGCCGTGGGCACGGTTTTGGTGGTTGACGACAATCCCGATTTGCGCTTTTATGTGTCGGGAATTCTGCGAGATTCCGGCTTTGCAGTTTTGCTCGCCCGCAACGGACAAGAAGGATTTGCCGTGGCCAAAAACCGCCGACCGGATTTAATTGTAACGGATTTGATGATGCCTTTGATATCCGGTTTGGATTTGATTCGGATGATTCGAGAAGATGAGGAATTGAAAGGAACTCCGGCAATTTTGCTGACTGCTAAAGCCGACGAAGATACTCGAATTGAAGGAGTAGAAAGGGGTGCTGACGCTTATTTGTCCAAGCCTTTTAACGATCGAGAATTGTTGGCGGAAGTGCGGAATTTGCTCGCCCTCAAACAAAACGAGCGCCGAGTGAAGCAGTTGAACAGTTATTTAACTGAGTCGGTGCTGCGCCGATTTTTGCCGCCGTCGATGGTGAAGGCCGCTGCGGCTGGAGATTTGGCCCTGGATTTGCGCCCGGAACCGCGATTGATTACTATTTTGTTTAGCGATATTGTCGGTTTTACTGAAATGGCAAATACGCTGCGCTCGCGCCGGGTAGCTGAGCTGTTGAATGAATATTTGGCGGCAATGACTAAGGCTATTTTTGACAGTGGCGGTACGGTGGACAAGTTTGTTGGAGATGCGGTAATGGCTTTCTTTGGTGCGCCGGAGGAACTAACGCCTAACGAGCAAGTACGCCGCGCGGTGGCTGCTGCAAGGCAAATGCTGCGAGCTCTCAACGAGCTTAACAAAGGCTGGTTGGAGCAGGGAATTGTTGGGGAAAATGGGGTGTCTCCGGTGCGGTTTCGCTGCGGAATTCACCAGGGTACTGCGGTAGTGGGGATGTTTGGCGGCCCCGACCGATCGGATTATACTGCGATCGGGCCGAGCGTGAATATTGCCGCCCGCTTGCAAGAGGTGACGGAACCAAACACTGTGCTAATTTCGGCGGCGGTTGCAGATTATGTTGAGGAAAATCGCATTGTTAAATATAAGCCTTTGAAACTAAAGGGAATTGATGAAACGGTATTGACTTTTTTACTAAATTGTGATTAGTCATTATAAGTATTATATAGCGGTTCTCAAAAAAGTGAGGTATGCCCTATGCCCTATGGATGGTGCAACGGGAATTGATATCATCATTCATCTGCGTTAATCTGTGTTTATCTGCCCTCATCTGCGGTTCAAAAAAGACCATTTCTTAACCGCAGATGACAAGGGATTGACGCAGATGCAGAGAAGAGATATATGGATAATTCCGCTCCTAACAGATTTGATATCCATTGTTTAATCTAAAATATAAAATCTACAATCTACTCACCAAAGTTCAAGATTCCAAATGGCGCTTGTGGAGTCAAATCTCAAATCTCAAGTCTCAAATCTACAATTGACTGACATTCCTTGCTTGAATCTATCAAAAGAGGGAACTTTTTTAACCGCTGCTCGGCGGATAACCTCTATCTAGAGAACGGTTCCGCCGATCGCTCAGATCGAGTACAAATAGAAAGTCATATCTCCTTTTGTATTCTATGAAACTGAATTATTTTACGAAACGGCTTTCGACTTTAGGGCGCTCGATCGCTGCAACTATGCTTTGCGTGTCAGCGATGGCCTTCGTGTGGTCTGGTGCGTTCTTCTCGAACACCGCAGCAATGGCCTCTCCTGCTGTAAACTTGATCGCAGCATCAGATGCGGGCGATGGGGTTCAAGAAAAAGCCAGCAAAGATGCTGGACGAACCAAGAACTTCATCCGAGATACAGAAGATAAGGTTAAGAAAACTGCCAAGACAAATGCTGCTAAAGTCGATCGAGCATCGGAGGATGGTAGTGTAGTAGAGCGCAAAGCTAAGAAAGATGCGGCCACAATTGAGAAAAGAGCATCCGAAGATTCAGCTCGGACTCAGAAAGCAGTAGATAATACCAAGAATGCTGTCGAGAGCGCTGTTGACAGCATCAAGGGTGTTTTTAGCAAGTAGACAATAAATAAGTAGGTAAGCGCAAAAAAACAATAATATCTTGCAGGGGTTTGTAGGGGCGGCTTTAGGGCTTATCTACAGTAAGGGCGAGTCGATCGTTGCAGAACCCGCCCTCTCCCCAAGTGATGTTTATTTGTACTTACTTACTTGAAACTGAAAGATGGATGTACATTGACCAACACCTCTATACGGGTCGTGTAACCGACCCCAAGCCATTCTTTAAAATTGTCGCAAAAAGCGCAAATCGCTAGCATAAACCCGGCGAATGTCGTCGATTTCATAAAGTACCATTGCGAACCGCTCGACACCAAAACCGGCCGCAAACCCAGTATATTTTTCAGGGTCTAAACCCACTCCTTTAAGAACATTAGGATCGACAGTTCCGCAGCCCAAAACTTCCAGCCATTTGCCGTTCCACTGCAAATCAACTTCGGCAGAAGGTTCCGTAAATGGAAAGTAACTCGTGCGGAAACGAATCGGCAAATCTTGCCCGAACATTTGACGCAAAAACTCTTTAATCGTGCCTTTCAAGTCAGTAAATGTCAGACCTTCATCAATTGCTAAAAGCTCAATTTGGTGGAAAACTGCGGCGTGAGTAGCATCAACAGTATCGCGGCGGTAAACGCGGCCGGGAGAGACAATCCGAATCGGCGGTTTGTGCTGTTCCATGTAGCGAATTTGCACCGATGATGTCTGAGTCCGCAGCAAGTTGCCGCCTGGTAGGTAAAATGTATCTTGCATATCCCGCGCTGGGTGGTCGGGCGGGGTGTTGAGCGCCTCGAAGTTGTAATAATCTGTTTCCATTTCCGGGCCGTTGGCGACGGTGTATCCGAGGCCGACAAAGATATCGAGAGCACGGTCTATTACGGCGTTTAAGGGGTGAACGCGACCTTGGGGGCGAAAAATCCCCGGCATGGTGACATCGATGGTTTCGGAGGCTAATTTGGCTTGGATTTGGGCGGTTTGGAGGGCGGTGCGCTTGTCTTCTAAATCGGCTTGCAGGGCTTCTTTGACTGTATTGGCGATCGCACCTACTTTGGGCCGCTGGTCTGGCGACAGTTTACCCATCATGCCTAAAATTTGAGAGAGTTGGCCTTTTTTGCCGAGGTAGCCGACGCGCAACTGTTCGAGTTGTTCGAGGGTATTGGCAGTGGCGATCGCACTTTTGGACTCTTGGCCGAGGGTTTCTAGTTGAGTTTCAATGTCGCTTAGCTGGACAGTCATTTTGATTTTAGATTTTAGATTTTAGATTTTAGATTGATGGCAGTTTTGGGCCAAGTTGAGTTTAGCGCAATTTTGGCTCTACAGTCTTGTGGCTTTTAGATTTTATATTTTCGGTATTTACGGATAATTCGTAATAGGTAAGTGGATATTAGAGCGATCGCCCTAGTTAAATCTAGTTTAGTATTGTTATAAGGCCTATAAAAATTTCAATGAAACTTTTAATTAGCAACGACGACGGCATCTTTGCACAAGGCATCCGTAGCCTCGCCAACGCTCTCGCCGCCGCTGGCCACGACGTGAGCGTAGTTTGTCCCGACAGAGAGCGCTCCGCTACCGGCCACGGCCTTACCTTGCACCAACCCATCCGCGCCGAAATTGTCGAATCTATTTTTGATCCCGCAGTCCAAGCTTGGGCCTGTTCCGGCACTCCCGCCGACTGCGTGAAACTTGCTTTGTGGGCTTTACTTGACAAACCGCCGGATTTTGTTCTTTCTGGTATCAACCACGGGCCCAATTTAGGCACGGACATCATCTGTTCCGGTACGGTTTCTGCCGCAATGGAAGGAATTATGGAAGGGATTCCCAGCATTGCTTTCAGCCTCGCCAGCTTTACTTCGCAGGAATTTGGGCCGGCGGTGGATTTCGCTGTCACCTTGCTGGCACAGTTGGAAAAACAGCCAATGGCGAAACCGGTGCTGTTGAATGTCAACATACCTGCTGTAACACAAGCAGAAATTACCGGAGTTGCGATCGCCCGTCAAGGCATTCGCCGCTATTTCGACATATTTCAAAAGCGTACCGATCCGCGCGGCAAAACTTATTATTGGCTAGCTGGGGAATTGTTAGAAGATATAGAAGAAATCCCAGATTCGGCGGTGTCGCATGATATTCCTACGGACGTACAAGCTATTCGCGACAACAGAATAACCGTTACTCCGCTGCAATACAATCTCACCTGTACTCCCGACTTACACTCGTTGCGGGATTGGCAATTTGAAGGTTTTCCCAAGCAATGAGCTGCGATCGACCCGATCCGAGCGGTAAACTAGGAATTAAGGAAAAGTGCCTCTCAAGGTCTATACCTTAGGCGTTAACACAGGCTCCCCATTACTTGTTAGTTTTTTTTACTCAAGAAAAACAGTTATGAACGCTCCCACCTATAACACTCATTCTGTCACTTGCCCGATCTGCAACCGTTCCAGCGTAGTAGGCCCTGTCGGGATGGTTAGCGGACTATTCACTTGTCCTCACTGCCATTCTCACATGGTAATTAGCTGGAGCGGTCATTTTGTGCGAGATCCTTTTTGTCTCAAACAACTGACGGTTGGAAAGATGCTCCGGCGCGAAAGCAGGCCGCTAGCTCGCCTTCAGCGCGATTTTGGGCTGGGTAAGCATTTTCCGCTGATTGCAATTTTGGGCAGTATGGTATTTTTGGGCTGTGCGATCGCCGCTACGGAACAATCGCTGCCCCGACAGAATTCATTTCAAGGATTTTTAGAGTGGGTGAGCGGAACTGGTAATTCCCAAGATGTCTCACGTTAACATTTCTTAACTGAAATTCTGACAGATACTCTGTGCAAATATCTATTCCTTTAGGTATAAATCCCAATATTTTAGCAATTGCACCAATCTTGAGCTGCGGGTAAGGACTTAGGCGCCATGCCCAAACAGTGGGCAAAAACGCCAAAACCCCTGCCTCAAAGCTCAAGTCGGGTGTACTTAATTCTCACAAGGGTGTTTCGGGTTAAGTTGACACAGATTACATCGCTCAATTGTCAAACTCAGCAATTTTTCTAACTGCTGCTTCCAAAATTGCTGGCGACTCGACTAAGGCAAATCGCACGTAGCCTTCTCCTGATTTCCCGAAACCGGCACCGGGGGAAGCTGCGACTCCTGTACTCTGTACTAGCTGAGTGCAAAATTTCACGGAATCTTGGGCCCAAAGTTCCGGCAGTTTCGCCCAGACGTACATGGTGGCGGGGGGTACGGGGACTTGCCAGCCGATGCCCTGCAGCGCGTTTACAAAGGCATCCCGCCGTTTTCTGAAGGTTTCTACGCTGCTTCTGACGGTATCTTGAGGACCCGTTAATGCTGCGATCGCTCCGTTCAAAATTCCTCGATATTGGTTGAAGTCCACTGCGGCTTTTACCTGGCGCAGCGCTGCAATTAGTTCGGAATTGCCGATCGCATATCCGACTCGAAAACCTCCCATACTGTACGATTTGGATAGTGTAAAAAACTCGATCGCCACACTCTTCTCTCGATCCGCCTGAAATATTGACGGCGCCATCAATTTGCGGTTTTCCTCGATATCTGAGGGCGGGCACGGGGGTTCCGCCCCTACGGAATCGTTAAACACCAAATCCACATAAGGGAAATCGTGAACTAAAACCAGCCGATGTTCTCGACAAAAAGCCACAGCTTTCTCAAAAAAAGCCAGCGGCGCGATCGCAGTTGTAGGATTGTGAGGATAGCTCAAAACCATCATCTTCGACTGAGCCAGCACTGCTGTCGGAATATCTTCCAATATCGGCAAAAACGCATTTTCTGCTAATATTGGCATCGGATAAATTTGACCGCCGGCCAAATGCACACCGCCTGCGTGGGAAGGATAGCCCGGATCGAGTAACAAAGCAAAATCTCCGGGGTTGAGTACAGCTAAAGGCAGATGCGCCGTGCCTTCTTGGGAACCAATTAACGGCAGCACTTCTGTTTCGGGATTGACGGAAATCCCAAATTTTTGTTCGTACCAAATAGCTGCTGCTTCCCGAAAAGATTTTGTCCCGTTAAATAGCAAATAGCCGTGAGTGCTGGTGTCGGACAGAGAATTCGCGATCGCATCTGTAATGTGAGCAGCCGCCGGCAAATCTGAAGAACCCAGAGACAAGTCAATCACATTCTGCCCCGCTGCTCTAGCTTGAGCTTTTGCCCGATCCATATCGGCAAATACATTAAATTGCAGTGGCTCTAAACGTTTAGCAAATTGCATATTTTCCGTACTTTTTGGGGATTTAAGGAATATTTTTATATTAGCTAAATTATTTTTTATATGGCATTTTTATTTGGTTTGTGATTTTTTTTACTAACCGCAGAGAGCGCAGAGGGCGCAGAGTCAGAGAGGAACATTGAGGAGAAAAGAGAGATCTTAAAAAAATATTTGCGATTGCTATAATTGTAAGTTGGGAGTTGGAAACTCCCGAATCATTTCCAAACTTTATAAGTGAGCGTCGAGCAAACCGATCAAAGTTTGTTTAGTAATAGCTCCCTCGTGAGAAAGCACTACTTCGGCATTTTTAAACAGCCTGAGAGCTGGGACTCCTTCTACTTTATACTGCTTGACAGTATTAGGATTGGGGTCAATTTCCATTTTAACCACTTTCAGCCGATCGCTGTAGTTGGCCGCTACCCAGTCTATCGAAGGCGCGATCAGTTTGCAAGGCCCGCACCAACTAGCCCAAAAATAGGCAAGCACTGGTTGCTCTGCTTTCAGGACTTCTGTTTCAAATTTTTCGTCGTTAATGACAATTACACTGTTGCTCATGGTTCTGCGATTATTTTTTCTATTTATTTCTACAGCATCGGCTCTGTAAAATTTACACAAACTTAGAAAACCGGCTCAAAAGACTGTTACTAATTTTAAAACATTCTGCGAATTATTGAGTGCGAACTCAGGACTGGGGACTGATGGCTAATTCTGTATGGCGTTTAATTCCACTGTTGTCGGCGTCTGGTAGCGTGCAGATGGCGATCGACCACTGGCTACTGGAACAGCATCTAGCGGGGAAAAATCCGCCAACTCTGCGATTTTACACTTGGGAACCCACGGCGATTTCCTTGGGCTACCACCAGCGCAGGTGGCCGGAGTTTTGGCAGCATTTGTCTTGGCAGGGAAGGCCTGTGGAGTTGGTGAGGAGGCCCAGCGGCGGGCGCGCCGTGATCCACCAAGGGGATTTAACTTATGCAGTTGTGGCGTCGGGATTTGGAAGCAGCCGTATGAAAGCTTATCAGACTATTTGCGAGTTTTTGATTGAGGGTTGGAGGGCAATGGGTTTGGATTTGCACTACGGGGAAGCTGGAAGAGGTTATATTCACAATCCGAATTGTTTTGGTACTGCGACGGGTGCAGATTTAGTTACACTTGATGGCTGCAAGTTAATTGGTAGCGCGCAATTGCGACGGGGCGATGCTATTTTACAGCACGGTTCTATGCGTTTGCAGCCGGATGTTAGTTTGTTTTCTCAAGTTTTTGGGGAGGAATTAATTCCTGTGCAATTACCTCTATTTTCAGATGGAAATGATTTGATTGCCAGTGTAATTGATGTTTTGAGTGCGGCCGCTTGTTGCTGTTTTGAAATTGATTTAGAAGTGCAGCCACTTTCGGTTCAGGAATGGCAGGATATAGCAGATGTTGAAGGAAGAAGAAAGAAGGAAGAAGGAAAATATATTAGATACCCAACTTCTTGAAGAAGTCCGGTATCTGGCTAACATCGCCCATCTAAAATCGGAAAACTCATCTATGGCTGCGGATCAATTGGAACGATCGGCTCTTTGGCAATTTCGCTCAATTGCACTGAACCGAGTAAGCTTTCCCAATCAGCAACTAATTCTGCATCGTTAGGATTAGCGCTACGAGCAGCAGCTAGGGTGCTGAGGGCATCTTGCCAAATCCCATTTTCAGCATAAATAACGGTTTTCTGGCGCGGAGCAGCCTGATCTAATTGACGGCGGATATCTGCATTCAGTTCAACTCGCCGTACCTTACCGCTTTCGAGCTGATCGCTCGATCGGTCTTGAGCGTCGCAAACCACTGAAAATTTCCAAGTGTAACTTTTGCCTACTTCCAAGGGTGGCACATTTTTGTTAGCGGGGATACTAACGCCGATCACCCCTGATAAATTGCTAATTTTGACATCCTGTTTATAAATCTGGTTGCCACTTTGATCGTTTAGGGTAAATTCGGCTAATTCTGCCTCTGTTTGAGGCAAGTAGAACAAGAATGTTGGATAGTCGGAAACAGTCCGTCCGATCTTATTTTTAGGCACTAAGGCTGTGAGACCTAGCTGACGAATGCTCCCGCAGCCACCGCGCACAGATTTTGGTGTTTGAAGGAGCGGATCATCCATATCTTCACGGGGCTGAACGAAGCGGGGCCCTCCCGATTCAGTGGCTGGCTTGCCCTGTGGTAAGCCTGGAGTCCGTGGCCCGTAGCGAGGCCCTCCCGATCCAGTGCCTGGCTTGCCCTGTGGTAAGCCAGGAGTCCGCTGTCCCATAACTGCAAATTGGGAAGTGTTAAGTGTGGCGATCAATACTATTGAGCCAACTGATGTCAGATTGAGGATAAACTTAGTAATTATTTTCATTAGTTTCATGATTTTTTAGGGATAGATTCTCTCTTTTTATTTCTTTTTCCTTCCCAAAATCCGGTAGACATTAACTTTTTGTTCCCTGCCTCTTAAAGGCAAAGATCCCCAAGATTCTACCTCAAATTTGTCTGCCAGATGCAGTAAGGTTTCTTCTGCAATCAATATGCGGCAAGTGTCCTCTTGCCGATGCTTTTCGCAGCTTTCCAGCCGAGAGGCAATATTTACGCTGTCACCGATCACTCCATATTCTAAACGGGTTGTGCCTCCGAGACTACCCACCATCACAGACCCTGTAAAGATACCTACTCGCATTTTTGCCGACGGCAAACCGCGATCGATCCAATTTTGATTCATTTGTGGCAAGCGGGAACTGATGTCTAGCGCGCAAGATACGGCGAGGCGAGCATCTTCTGCAATTTCTTCTGGAGTGGCGCGGGGAATGGGTACGCCAAATACTGCCAGCATTCCATCTCCGGTAAATTTATTAATCACGCCTTGATGTGCTTGGACTTCTTGGGCCATTGCGGATAAATACTCATTTAACCAACTCATTACTACTTCTGGCGGTAGTTTTTCGCAGATTGTACTAAAACCCTGCAAGTCGGTGAGGATGATCGTAGCAGTAACTTTTTGGCCCGGCAATAACCCTGATTCTAGTAGATGGACGCGCTCTTTCCACAGGGCATTGGCGATCGCGGGTGAAGTTTGTTGTCCTAATAATTTCATCACAATCCCTTGCTGTTGCCTCGACTGCTCGTATTTATAGGTAACTGCGACTCCTGCGGTGATTAAAAGTGCCATAGCAGGGGGAATTAGAGGTATCCACCCCTGTTGCATGAATAGGAAAAAGGTGAATCCGAATAATGAGCCGCCAGCGGAGATCGCGAGCCCGATCAAATTCAGCGATTTTTCTAGCCGCCAAGCTAAACAGCCGCCCACTGCACTCCAAACAGCGATCCAGAGAATTTCTTGCCATTCGTCCCAATACCAAAATAGCCCTTTGCCGTTTAAAACTGCACTAAGAATTTGGCTGGTGGCCGTGGCGTGAATTAATACCCCAGGCATCAGGCGGTTTCCGCTTGCAGTAGCGCTGTAAGGGGTGGAAAAGAGATCTTTTACAGTTATGGCGGTAACGCCTATTAGCACTATTTTACCCTTCACCAATTTTGGATCGACTTTTCGCTCCACAACTTGAGTTAGTGTTACGCTCTTTGCTATATTTTCAGCAGAGCGATAATTTAGTAGGACTTGATAGGCTTGGGCATTAATGTTTTGATAACCTCCTGAGTCCGGTCGCAACTTTGAAAATACTGTTTGATTTGCCTCTATTTCTTCTTTCTCTGTTATTTGAGAATCAATTTTTTTGCTGTCCAAATAGGCAAAAGCTAGTCGCATTGAAAATGAAGTAAGTATCGTTTTACCATCGGGAGCATACATCAAATTGCGACGCACTCTACCATCAGGATCGAGGACTACATCGTTAAATCCTACCCGCTTGTCTGGTATATTGGGAGGTGGCTGCACTCGATCGTACTTTGAGTTGCCCAGGAAGGTAATCGGAAATACTTTGGGGTTTTTCAATTGAGTTGCTAATTCTGCATTCCCCGGTTCGTAGGGAATGTCGCGAATTATATCTATGCCAATAGCTGTGGGTTCAAGACGCGCTATTTCGGCGATCGCTTTTGCTAAAACTCCATCAGAAAGTGGCCATTTTTTAAAAGCCTTAATATCTCGCTCTGTGATTTCAACTATCAGCAACCTGGGGTCAGGGCCCGGATCGGGCCGCAACTGCACCATGAGGTCGAAAGCATTTAATTCTAGTGGCTGCAACCAGCCTAAATGCCGCACTCCCAATAGAGTTCCGGTCACGACAATCCAGATAAGAGCAAGAGGCTGCAAGTCAGGGAAGGGGAAGAAATAAGTTAAGTTTTTTCCACGTCCATCTGCCAATTTCTGATAAATTATATTAAAGAATTTGGGCATAAATTTTAGTGTTTCAACCCTGAGTGACAAAGTATGCTACATCTTAACTGATCACTAATGCCCCTTACCTATGCCCCCTTTTTAGTTTTCTTGTGCGGTTTTGGCGATCGCACTTAACTGCAATCCTTGAGGATAGCTGTTTTCTTCTTTGCTGCGCTTGATGTCGGCCATTGAAATCTGGGGTTGGAGGTATTTTGCCAAAACTTTAACCACGTCGCCCCGATCGATCGTCCCTGCTACTGAACCAATCGGCGACAGGACGATGATTCGGGAAAGTTGACGGGCTTCCATGCTGTTAATTACTTCGGCGATGGATGCTTTTTCGGAGACTGTGGGGGTTTTTCCCAGGGGTTTCAAAATGTTGTGCAAAGTCTGAACTTGCCATTGGCTGCGTTCTGTGAAGCGGATATCGTCGATCGACACTAAGCCCAAATCCCGACCGTTGGTCGCAGCAATGTAAAATGGAAACGGATTGACTTCTAACAAATATCGATCGGCAAATTCTCGTAGAGTCAAATCTGCATCTACAACTCGAAACTCGCGACTCATCGCATCGCCGGCTTTAATTTTAATCAAGGCTTCTTGTAGTGAAGTAAATCGGCTATAAGCAGTGGCATTGCGAATGCCAAACCCGCCGATCAGCGCAATCCACAAGCCGCCGTACTGGCGCGCTAAAAAGCATAAAGTCAGACCAAAAGCAACAGCCAGCCAACCTAAAACTTGTCCTGTTTTTGCCGCCCAGCGAACGCCGGCAAATCGAGAGCCTGTTATTTTCCAAATTGCTGCTTTTAAAACTTGTCCTCCGTCCAAAGGCAGACCGGGAATTAAGTTAAATAATCCCAAAACGAGATTGATTAGTGCTACCCTTTCGGTGACAATTGCTAGCAAACTTTCCCGGGGAAGAACTTGAGAACCCAAACCGATGATTAAAAATAGCGCAAAGCTGACGAGAGGGCCGGCAATAGCTACTTGAAAAGCTTGACCGGGAGTTTTTGATTCCGAGTCGATCGATGCAACTCCGCCAAATAAGAATAAGGTAATAGAATTAACTTTAATGCCTTGCGATATCGCCGCCAAGCTGTGTCCTAGTTCGTGCAAGAGCACGGAAGCAAACAGCAGCAGAGCTATTGCTAACCCCGCACTCCAGGAGAGCGCAGGCCCCCACTGGCGGCTGTAACTGCTGGCGTATTCGCGGGTTGCTAAGGCTAAAATTATAAACCACGAATAATCTATAAGTAGGGGGATGCCAAATAAAGAGCCGATTCGCCAACCTGTCTGCATGAAGTTTCCTGGGAAAGGAGAGCAAGAAAGAGTTTCTATTATATCTTTTCTACCCCTTGCCTTTGCCTTTCCCCTGATTTTTACAGAACTCCGGCGTTACCCAAGCCCAAGATTACTCCGGCTCCGAGCAAGTGGCCGAAGCTGGCTGTTGCCAGCAATTCTGGTACGCCGAAGCCTTTGAACATTCCAGGGAGTGCAACGGGTAAAGCTGGGCCCTTGCCTCGGTTTTGCTTGGAGATGCCGTAGTAGCCGATCGTGATCGCCAGCAAATTGCATAAAATCATTGTCAGTCCTACCAGTGGCGACCACTCTGGCGTTGAGGGAGCGGTAGATTGTACGGCTAACAGCAAAGATGAGTTGATCATGTTTTTATCTCCTGATTTCACAGATAAATTGATTTCCAAGATTATAAAAAGCGGTTTGCATTAAACTAAGATTTGTTTTAATAGTTAACAATTCGTTGATATTTTGATACAAATTCGGAACCGAGGAGGAAGAGTGCGGGTTAAAATTTGCGGAATCACTAAATTAGACCAAGGAATTGCGATCGCCCGTTTGGGAGCCCAAGCTTTGGGGTTTATCTGCGTGCCGGCTTCCCCGCGCTATGTCAACCCAGAAACAATTCGCCTGATTGTCCAGCAGTTGCCGGAAAATGTCGATCGCATCGGCGTTTTTGCGAATACCACAATAGAAAATATATGTCAAGTAACGGCAGAGTCAAATTTAAGTGGGGTGCAGTTGCACGGAGATGAAACACCGGAATATTGCGATCGGCTGCGGGAGTTTTTGCCGGGAATTGAAATTATCAAAGCTTTGAGAGTTAAGACTCCTGAGACTCTAGAGACTGCGGCTATTTACGCTGTTCGTGTCGATACTTTACTGCTCGATGCTTACCATCCCAATCAACTCGGCGGTACTGGCAAAACGATCGACTGGATGATGTTAGCAGAGTTTAGACCGCAGTGTCCTTGGCTGCTGGCGGGCGGTTTAACACCCGATAATATTTTAAATGCAATTGATAGCGCGATCGGCAATAACTTCAGCGGTGTTGACCTTTCTAGCGGGGTAGAAATAGCGCCGGGAGATAAAGATTTGACCAAAGTTGCTCAGTTGTTTGCTAATTTAAGTCAACTTGCTCATCATTGATAATTGGCAATACAAAATTCGCGCTTTTTATCCGATTTATTCTTGAGTCTGCGGGGGCGAAGCCTGCCCTAGGCTAGGCAAACTTCGTTTGTAGAGTAGCGGTTTCAACCGCCGATTTTCTTTATTAGACTTGAATTGAATAAATCTTTGATTGATAGATTGACCGCAGATGAAAGGCAGATAAACACAGATAAACGCAGATATTTTTAAGATAGGAATGAGATTTTTGCAATTGCTCGTCTATTCTTTAGTCTGCGTGGGCGAAGCCTGCCCTAGGCTAGGCAGACTTCTTTTGTATAGGGGCGGTTGAAACCGCCGTTTATTCCCTTTATTCTTTATATCGGCGGATCTCAAAAGTGCGCTCGCCCTCCGGGTCTTCGTATTCCAAAACCAACTCACTAACCGTAGCACCGGTGGGGCCGCGGCGGCACCAACTAATCATTCCTTCAACAGCTTTTTTGGGTCCTTCAAAGACAGCCTCGACGCGGCCATCAGGGAGATTTCTCACCCAGCCGCCCAGGCGGAAATACTTTGCTTGATTCATCGTTGAATATCGGTATCCTACTCCTTGAACTAATCCGGAAACAAAAACGTGGACTCTGACGGGTGGGGGGGATTGGTTTTGCATAAACGGGTTAACTTACTGCTAACATCTGTTTGAAAATTTTAAGGATCAGTTTGATTATGTTAAATTTTAGTGCGAGCCCGCTGCTGGGATTGCTAGTACGCCGCGTCACCCTGGCTTTTTCAACTATTCCCGATTTCACTGATTGGCTGGTTGCAGTTACGATCGCGCTGGTTTACACTTTGATCGCTCTTCCTATCGGTTTTTGGTCGGGATTTCTCAAAGTAGACGTGCAAACCTCTCGGCGTACAATTGTGGGAGTGCTCATTGGCTGTTTGTTAAGTCCGGGCATCACCGAGGAATTATTGTTCCGGGTGTTAATGCTGCCACACCCGTTCGAGAAGGCTTCTGGGTTAATGCTGTGGTTTTGGGGATGCACGAGTTTGGCGACTTTTGTAGTTTACCACCCGCTGAACGCGCTGACTTTTTACCCGGTTGGTCGATCGACCTTTATGAATCCAGTGTTTTTGCTGCTGGCGGCAATTTTGGGAGTTGCGTGCTCCATCGCCTACCTGCAAAGCGGTTCTATCTGGCCTGCGGTGGCGGTTCACTGGCTCGCAGTGACAGCCTGGCTGTTGCTACTGGGCGGTTACAGGAGGCTCTATGGTTAAATGTAAAAAGTCCAGCATCACTATTTTGTCGGGAGGATCTCAGTTGTGGGTATCATAGGAGCGATCGTAGGTTTTTTGGCAGGCATAGCAGTTGCTTACTGGTTGGTGGAAAAGCGGTTAAACAAGCAAAAGCAAGAATACTTGCAGCAAACTCACAGAATTACTGAGGAAATAGAATTAGCTCAGATGTCTCGGGTGCAACAAGCTGTCGAATCTCAGCAAGGAGAACGGGAAAATCAGCTTAGAAAAGCTACTATCGAACACGAAAATTTACTCAGACAAGTTACTACCCAATACGAAAATCAGCTCAAACAAGTTGCGGCTCAATACGAAAATCAGCTCCAACAAGTTTTGGCCGAACGCGACGCTAAGGTTCAACAAGTTGCCAGCGTAGATGAGTACGAACTGCGGCGACAAATCAGCGAGGAATTAGAAGCCGCTAACAATGCTAGGATGCAGCAAAATATCCAATCTTTGCAAGCAGAACACGAACATCATTTACTCAGAGTTGCTGACGAATTGCATCTAAATTATCAAGCTCAGATGGAGCAACATTTGCAAAACTTGCAAAATGAACACGAAATTCGCTTGAGGCAAACTGCTGAGGAATATGAGAACCGCGAGGTTGAGATGCAGTTAAATATGGAGGCTTTGCAAGAGCAATACGAGAGTCAGTTGCAAGCGGCTCACGAGCAGTTGAGAGATCACGAAGCTCAGATGCAAGTTACTATCAGCTCTTTGCAAGAGCAGTACGAGAGTAATGTACAACAACAAGAAGTCCCCGATCAGCAGTTCACTCAGTTAAATTCAACAGAATTTGCCGAAGGTTTATCACAAGAAGAAGTTTGGCAGGAAGGGTCAAGTGAGTTAAATCAAACAGAAGTTGAAGAAGAGTTAAATTACACAGATTTTTCGGAACCACAACCAATTGATTTACATCAACCAGAAGTCGAACAACAGCTTCCAATTGCCAGACAAGTACCAAGCTATTCCCTACCGCAGTTGATGGGATGTGTTCAAAGTCAGGACAAAGAAACCCGCAAGTTTGCAGCGTCTGCTTTAGGTAAAATGGCTGCTGCTAATGCTCTCAGAGCGGAAGGTCAGCGAGCAATAGAAACCTTGGGAAAATTAGCTCAAGATATTCACCCGGAGGTGCGTGAAGCTGCTGTGGAAGCACTAGCAATGATTAAGTCTGAAAAAGTAATTCCCCTGCTACAAAAAGCTTTGCGAGATATAGATAGCGGTGTGGCTAAATCGGCCAGTGCTGCGCTCAATAAGTTTAAGTTTTATCCGCGCACTCCGGCGGCTAAGCCGAAAACTGTTGATCTGAAGAAACCAAAGCGTTAAGCATTTACGAGCATAAATAAATATAGCAATTGTCAATTGCCTACAACACAGTAGGGATACAACATTGTTGTGTCCTTACCCAGGTGCTGTATTTCACTCAATTTCGATTACTACCACAAACTGTGGAGGTTGGGTTGAGGAAAGAAATCAAACTCAATTATTCGATCGACAACTCGCCCAATCAGACGCAGCAATCACCGACACGGCGCTGTTTAAAACCCTAGGCTGAAACCTTTTTTTAGCAACTGGCAATTAAAATCGCTTCTTGTATCTACACTAGACTTCTTGCAAAATAATTTTGTGCTATTATGGAAAGTTTAGCCAATTTTATAATCTAGCAGCCTGGGCAAGTTTAAGGAGATGCCAATCAACCCAATAATTCAAAGTTTGACCTAAACTTGAGCAAACTTTTAACTATAACACATATTTTTTTTGCAAGAGGTCTACTTAATATCAATTCCGGTAGCATCGGAATAGTAAAATCCAGTCAACAGTCAACAATCACCGATGTGGCAACCGGAATAGCTCTAATTTATCTCCGTTCATCTGTGTTTATCGGCTATCCTCTGCAGTTAAAGAAAGAGAATTTGTCGGGCCGCAGATGACAAGGGATTGACGCTGATTCACGCAGATGTCGAGATTAGAGATATCAATAATTCTGATGCTAACAGATTTGATATAAATCGTGACTAATGACTACTGACTGATGACTAATTTAAAATCGCTGCTTTGTACCGAGTATAAATTTGATGTCGCCGGAGTCGCTAACCCCCATATCTAAGCGAATTAATCCAAAGGACGATCGCACCCTCACACCCAACCCAACACCAGCCCCAGTCCCTGGTTTGTCCCTGACTACCGCAGGTTTTCCGAGTACGCTATCTCCCGTTCCCAAATCCGACGCAAAATCCACAAATATCACACCGCCGACATCCTGCCCCACAGGAAACCGATATTCGCCGGAAGCCAAAAAATAACTCCGGCCACTGCCAATATCCCCGCTATCGTAGCCCCGCACGGAATTGCGGCCGCCGAGGCGAAAAGCTTCCGCTGGCGGCAAATCCCCGATTACCGTACCCGCTTGCAAGTTAAAAGCCAGCATTTCGGGCAAGGCTTCGGACTCGCTGATGCCCAACAAACTTACTGGCACATACTGTATATAATTTGCTAACAGCCTGTTACTCACAATGTTACCTCGCCCCAGAGGTATCGACTGCTCGGTGCTGAGGCTGATAATCCCTCCCCTGGTTGGGTTGAAGGGATTGTCCCGCCGATCAAGCATCGCACCAAAAGAAACAGTGTATAACTCGTCAAGGCCACTGCCGCTGAATGTGAGAGGATTGCCGAGTTCGTCGCGGCGGGCGATATTTAAGTTGCGATCGCGCGTGCTGATATTTGTATAATTTAATCCCAAAGTCGATTGCCAGTCGCCCAAAGGTCTGGTAAACCTGAGATTTCCGCCCATCCGAATTTCCCGAACTCGGTTCCCGTTGGGCAAATCAATATCTTTGTTGAAAATTTCCGATATTCTGCGATCGCCAAAAGCTCTCACACTGTATCCCAAACGGTCTTCGGCGGCAAGGTAAGGGCTGACAAACTGGACATCGTACTGGATACCTCGGAGGCTGGGCTGAAGTTCCACCGCCAGCCGCTGCGGGGTTGTGCCGAAAGTTCGATCGGTATACGAAAGAGGAACAGCAACGCCAATATCATCACTCAGACTGGCACTCACGCTAAAAGAGCGAGCCGATCGCTCTTGAACGTTGTAGATTACATTAACATCCGTGCCAACTTCTTCAGTAGAAACCGTAACTTTCTCAAACAATCCCAACTGCTGCAACTGTTGCAAGTCCGATCGTACAACTTCCCGGCTGTAGTTATCCCCCGCCTTGAGTTTGATCTCGCCTCGGATAAAATCTTCCGAAATTCGGCCCTCAACCGGATTCCCTTTTTTATCAACAGCTTCGCCTCTGGAATTGACAAAGCGAATTTTCACATCTGCAACGAAAACGCCATCAGCATTGCCGGCTTGACTGATTTGTAAAGTACCGTCTAGCTGTCGGGCGTTGCTGTTTACGGCTTCGGGGATGTCGGCGTTGGTTGCGATCGTCGCCGGAGTTTTTAACACAGATGTAAAATCTTTATTGTGGCTCGACTTGAGAGAGAGAGATTCCCTAGGGGATAGCTGCGCCACGCGTACTTCTTTTGAAGCTGCCAGCTCATCGGATGCCGGCAAATCCCGCACAGTTGGGTTCACCTCATCCGATTGGTGACTATTTAAGACTGGAACCGATAACAAAAGTCGCTTTTCATCGAGTCTAGATCCCCCTAAATCCCCCTTAATAAGGGGGACTTTGAGCATATTTCTTGTCCCCCCCTTATTAAGGGGGGTTAGGGGGGATCTAGACTTCGCTACAAACAACAGAGACGGTCGGTTTGACGTTAAGTTGTCACCAATGACCTCATCCTCCTCCCCCTGTGCCCTTGTGGGACAGGCGTCTCGCCTGTCAATTTCTGCGGTTCCATCTCTAAACTGGGCCTCAGTCGGTGCGGCACTCGGATCGATCGCCCGCGCGGCCAATTCGCCGCCAGCCAGCGCAGCCAAAGTCAAAAATGCAATAATCGGAATTCGCATAGACATTAAATTTAAAGCACACCCAACGCATATTACCCAAAACCGGGCCCCCTGCATAATTAGCCGAAAAGAAACCCGGTATTTTTGAGGCTACCGGGTTTCTGGGATGCTGAAATGTGGGAAAGTTCGACCGCAGGCGATCGTAAAATTTGTTTAAATAGCTTGTCGAGAAACTCGTTTCTCAAAATGAGCCTGAGTCTGCTGCAACAGTTGTTCGCGACTATCCTTAGCGGTGGTAATGGTAGGGAGCAAGTTGCGAGCTTGTAACGTCATGTGAAGCTGTAGGTGTGCTACGTACTCACTGACATCTTCGCGAAGAGAGCAAGCCGGGTACTGTTTTAAAGTAGAGTTCAAAGTGTTCTCCTGCTTTGAGTTTGTAGTATTTTCAAATAATAATAGAGAATATCATGGTCTATTTCTAACTGTGTACTCCGTAATGAAGTTTAACGTTTGGACTGCTTTTTTGTTACAATTGTTTACCAATATTTCTTACCTATCAGGAGTCGATCGCCCATGCAGTCTCAAGCACTTGTAGGACAAAATCACACATTAAGTACATTTGTCAATAGCAGCAGCCAAACAGCCGCCTACCTCGACATCGGGTGCGGCCAACCCTTATTGATGCTGCACGGTTTCTTGGGAGAAAAGACTTGCTGGCTGCCATTAATTGACTTATTGCAATCTCAATTTCGGTGCATCAGTTTAGATATGTTGGGTTTTGGAGAATCCAGCAAACCCAAAATCCGCTACGATGTAGCTGTAGAAGTTTCTTTTGTGCGGCAAGTTGTAGAACAACTAAATATCGAACCCTGTTGCATCATCGGACATTCTTTTGGCGGTTGGGTAGCATCTGCATATTCTCTAAAATATCCTAATTCTGTCAGCCGTTTAGTGTTAGCAGCACCTGCGGGAATTCGGGACGACAGTTTTTGCGGTCAATACGATGCTTTGCGGCCGCTGCTTTGGGAAACCCCAGCCGTGGATTTGGCCTTGCAGTTAGCCAAACCTTTTGCTAGTTTAGCGGGAAAAAGTGAGAAATTGCAGCAAATTTCCGGGTGGCGCAGGGAGTTAATGTCTCAACCAGTAGCAAAGTCATTTTTAATGAGCCGGATGCGGCCGGAAGACGCAGTTGATACAGTAGAAAAAGAAATTCACAAATTGCAAATTCCTACCTTAGTCATCGCAGCAGATAGTGACGAAACAATTCCTCTGTGGCACTGTCAAACCTACGCCAACGAGATACCGGGGGCAGAGTTAGCAATTATTCCCAATGCCGCTCACGGGTTGCCACAAACTCAAGCTCAAATCATGGCGAAGTTGACTTGTAAATTTTTGAATAATTAAGAAAAACTGTGCAACAAGCCAAATCCTAAAAATTGTGATAATCTACCAATTGAAAATAATTGTGTTTTACTATACTACTTTAGTAAGAAATACAGAATATATTGCTTAGTGTATTGTACAATTTTTTATTATGGCTCTTAAATCTTGTGTCAGCAGGAGCTACAGACATTTAGTTGAGTCGGAGATGTTACCAATGGTGGCAATGAGAAACTATTTTAATCTGGAAGAAATTACGACAGCCAGAAAAATTAGTGCTGCGGTAATTAACATCAGCGGCCGCCAGCGAATGCTGTCCCAAAGAACGGCTTTTTTTTGCATGAGGTTAGTTTCCTCTCAGAATGTGGCAGAAAGATCAAAACTGCGGGAGAATTTGTTAGAGGCGATCGAGCTTATGGAAAAATCGCATCGCGACTTAATTAATATTGGCAGCAGCATCAACTTAGCGAGTCGCCCTTCATTCACCGTCCAGGCAATGTATTTTGAGGCGCCACTGTATCTAGACAAACAAGTGCGCGAATATATTCATCGAATAAAAGCATTGGTGCAAGTTCCTGATGCCGAACTCATGCTGCAAAACCCCCATCTGCTGTACATTGTCGAAGCAGCGGGCGGCGACTTGCTAGAAGGTTTCGATGCCGTGGTGAGTCAATACCAGCAAGAAAGCGAAATCGAACAATTTGAAATCGACCTTAAACAGGTTGAACTTTATCAAGAAAGTTGTGCTGCTACCTCGAAAGCGGAAGCTCAAGCGGCCCAGCTCGATCGCGCACTTTGCGAACTCAAACAAACTCAAGCTCAACTCCTCCACAGCGAAAAAATGTCTTCGCTGGGGGCGCTAATGGCTAGTATCGTCCACGAAATTAATAACCCAGTTAGTTTTATTTACGGCAACTTGAGCCATGCCGCAATTTATACTCAAGATTTGCTGAACCTGCTGTGTCTTTATCAAGAATACTGTCCCAATCCCTGTCCCGAAATTAAAGCTCGAATCGAAGAGATAGATCTTGATTTTCTAGTAGAAGACTTGCCTAAAGTTATCTCTTCTATGCAAATGGGTTCCAATCGCATTCGCGAAATTGTCAAATCGATGGGCAACTTTTCGCGAACCGATAACAGTAACATGACTCTGTGCGATTTGCACGACAGCATTGACAGCACCGTGTTAATTTTGCGAAACCGTCTCAATTCTCAAATAGACCGTCGCGACATTCAAGTAGTTAAAAATTATGGAAAATTGCCTGCTGTAGAGTGTTATGGCGGACAGCTAAATCAAGTATTTATGAATCTACTTAGCAACGCGATCGATGCTTTGGAGGAGGCATCAAAAAATGAACCCTATGCTAAGCTAAAAATTTCGATCAGCACAGAATTAGCTGAGTGCGATCGCGTGAGAGTACGGATTGCTGACACGGGAGTGGGAATGACAGCAGCGATAAAAGAACGAATGTTCGAGCAGTTTTTTACCACCAAGGAAATCGGTAAAGGTACCGGTTTAGGATTGTCTATTGTCTACAAAATCTTAGTAGAAAATCACCGAGGATCGCTCAGGTGCGAGTCTGAACCGTCCAAAGGAACCGAGTTTATCATTGAACTGCCGATACAGCAAACTTAAGCAATTTACAAACAAATATCCAAATTTATCTGTGTTAATTGTGGCACGGGCAGGATGCCTGTGTTAATTGTGGTATGGGCGTCCCGCCTCTATTAACTATAGTTAAAATTTACACATATCCTACTCTAATTCTAACTTCAAAGTTGGCAACAGCTTTTCTAAATTTTTGAGAGATTTCTGTTGCCAAGGAACATCATTTGAACCCAATACCAAAAGTTGAATCGTTTTCTTTTTCCGGACGCTAATGACAAACTTAGACAGCATACTGATACCAGAACTGTTAACAAATTCCAATTTTTTTAGGTTCAAGGTAATAGTAGGCGGTTCGGGATTGGCGATCTCATCTAACAATTGGGCTATTGGTGCATACTCTGCTGGTCCGCCCAGGCTGAGTTCGCCTTGAAAACAGACTGTGAGCGATTCTGGATCGTACTGAATGTTGTAATCTTCACCTTTAATTTCTTGAATGCCCATTGTTCTTTGGTTTCCTGAGTAAAATACTGCGATCGCACAAGAGAGTAAATATTGAAAGGGTTGAAACTAGACCCTAATTTGAACCACAGTTGTAACAGCGATCGTATCACTGTCTGACCTTGGATCGAATTTCCAACCTATCTTAGCTGAATAGTCATTAATCATAGTCAGCAATCCCAATCCCGAGGTGTCGCTTTCAGATTCAGCATTCTTTTCAAGCTGCTGCAAATAAAGTTCATTGGGATCGGAAGCCAAAATTTCTTTAATAAACTCCTTCAACTTATTCGCGCCTTCGGAAGTGACACTATTACTGGCAAAAATTACCGCCGTCACTTCAGTTTCACCAATAAAGTGGATGCCAAATTTGACTTTGTTATTAGCCTCATCCTTATTAAATTTTATCGCATTTTCTAACAGTTCGTTAGCGACGTAGCTCACAGCTCCTTTGCTTTCTTTAACCCGTTTCTCGCTGCTAGCATCCTCTGCATCCACCGGTAGAAAGCTGGATAAATAATCAGCTACAAAATGAGCCGAAAGCCTGTTATTACGCCAGCGCTGCTTGATGGGGCGAGAGCTAGGCGTAAAAGTAAGTTCTAAGGAGTCGTGTTCCGGTGGAAATTCGTCAATAAATTCTCCACAGATTTCTGTCACAGTTTGTAAGCTTCCAGATGTCATTATTTTTTCCCCTCCAATAAATGTGTTCATGTCATTTCTGGGTAAATTTCCACACGCCATTCCAGTTAGCGGGAATACTATTTTCTAAGAGCGCTTGGATGCGTTCTAGGTAAAGTTGGCTGGGTTTGTCACCTGGATTTAGTGTCACTATTTCTTCAAAACAAAGTTTGGCATTAGCAAAATTTCCCAGACAATATTGTTCGAGTCCTTCCTCAAAAATAGGCACCGTTTGAATTTTGAGCGATCGCACTGGTTCTAATTCAACATCTAACACCTCACAAACAGTAATGGCTTCTTGTCTACCTTTGACAATTGCACGATCCAAAAATCGAATATGATACTTTTCTGGTTGAATCAAACGTTGTACCACATCTCCTGAAATTAATAAAGATACCCCATAATACTTAGTTAAACTTTCGAGACGCGCCGTGAGATTGACATGATCCGACAGGGCATCGGCTTGCATCCGATTCGCGTCTCCAATAATCCCCACCATTGTATCACCAACATGGATACCAATGCCAATATTCAGCGGTATGTACCCATTTATTAAACGGCTTTGATTGTATTTTTGCAACTGTTCCAGCATCACAATTCCTGCCTGAATAGCATCATCAACGCCATCAGGGAAAACTGCCATCACTCCATCTCCCATATACTTGACAATAAAACCGTTATGATTGCGGATTTCGGGACTAATCCGCTGTAAATAGCTATTGATGAAGTCAAAGTTTTCTTGAGGAGTCATTTGCTCCGCCATCGTTGTGAACGAACGCAGATCGGAAAACATAATTGCCATCTCTTTGCTCACGTGATCTCCAAGCTGGAAATCAACAATGCTCTGCTTGCCGAGAAATTGGAGATATTCATCGGGAACAAAACGTCCATAAGCCTGCAAAAGTTTCTCTAATTCTTGTTCCCGCGCTTTCACCGTTTGCACCATATGCGAGAATACCTGTGCCAGTTCTCCCAGTGCATCACTACGCGCTGCCACCTCTGACAATATTTGGGGCTCAAAGCTGTTGTTTTTCACAGCAATAGCTGCATCTATCACCTTTTTGACCTGCTCGATGTAAGTCTGCATCTCTCGATTTTTATGATGGATCTGGTTTTCAAGATCCGTGGAGTGTTCAGTGATAATTTCTACTAAAGTTTCATAGCTATTTTTTTCCTCTTCGGCTTCCTCAAGTTTTTGCATCAAATCCTGTAGCTGGGTATGGAGCTTTTCTGGAGATGTAGATTGTGCTAAATTTATTTGGGGTTTCATAATTTATCCTCCCGAATCTGGGATCGCAAAATTGTTTCACTGGCTCGCTGTAAATTCTTACAATTTACACAAGCGGATCGAGAAATCCGGTTTATGCTTCTTCGGCTTCCATGCTTCGCCACTAAATCCAAGAGCAATGGTAGAAACCGGGTTGATGACAGTCAATCATAAATTATGCACAATATTTCCCTGTTGCTTCAATACTAGCAAAGTAATGTCATCAAATACCTTTTGTTCTCCAATAAATCTTCGCAAATCATCAATGGTGGCTTCCTTGATTTGTTCGGCGCTCAAATGCCAGTTTTGAGAAACCACTTCACAGAGTCTTTCGATACCGTAGAATTTTTTGTGCATATTTCTAGCTTCGGGGATGCCGTCAGTATAAAGCACCACCCCGTCACCCGGTCCTAACTCTACTAAAACATGGCTTATTAACTTGGAAATATCCTCCTCTAAGCCGAGCGGAAATCCTAAATCTATTGTGTCTATCCGCTGGATTTGACCGCCTTTCCTGACCACAAGAGTTTCCTCATGCTGACCGCTGATACTAATTATGCTATCGGCGTAGTTGAGCAAAGCGAGGGTCATATTTTTGTCCGAGTTCATGCGCTGGACATTTTTATAAATAGTGCGGTTAAGGGTATCTAAAAAACGCACAGGGTCGGATTCTTGCATTTCCTGAAGAGTGCGGACAGCAGCTTGAGTCATCACCATCAAAATGCCGCTTTCTAATCCGTGTCCGGTGACATCACCAATGCAAATCGTGACCACCCCGTTAGTACAAAGTACGTCGTAGTAATCACCGCCTACTTCCGAGGCTGACTCCATAAATCCGGCAATATCTAAATCTTCAATCGCTGCGAGTTCTGTAGGTTTGGGCAGAATTAACTGCTGCATTTGTTGGAGGATATCGAGTTCGGCACTCATGCGTATATTTTCATTTTTCAGCCGCTGGTTGAGGGCAGAAATTGCTTGATTAGCTCGATCTAATTCGGCAGTACGTTCTTCTACTTTATCTTCCAATGTTTCAAATGACTCTTTGAGTTGTCCTGCCATACTATTGAAAGAATTTGCTAGTTTTTTAATTTCAACGATACGGTGAGATTCATTTACGTGTTGATCGAGATTCCCACTTGCTATAGATTCCGAGGCTTGGGTAATCCTAAAAATGGGGCGAGAAATCCAACGAGCCGAAAGAATACCAAGAACAATTGCCACAATTAGTGCAACCAAAGATAAAATAATGGTTTTGCGAGTATTACTTTCGATCTGACCCATAAAGTCGGACTCTGGAACGACGACAACAATCAGCCAATCCAGACCGTACCGATCTTTAAATGGCGAAACTTGTGCAAAATACCGGTGATTGTTGACTGCAAAATCTAATGGTTCTTCTGTGCTGATTTTATTGAAATTTTTAAAGCGTGACAGGAGATGTTTGGTAGTCGCTTGTACGATCGGATCGCGACTATCAACTGCACTCAGTCGTTGGGGTATTTGTTCAAGTTCGTTCGATTCTGGGTTTTTGATAAAAAATGGCTTTTCTGTGGAACTAGCTACTAACATTCCCGAACGTTCAATAATAAATGTTTGACCGGAGTTGCCAATTTTTAATGTTTTCAGAAAATCACTGATCAAGGAAAGTAAAAAATCATTGAACAGCACACCTTGGATCTGGCCTGCGCGATCGTAAACAGGTACAACAGCAGATATCGCTGGTCTCGGAGTGCCTTGATAAATAAAAATGTCGCTCCAGGTCGCTTTTTTTGACTGAACAGCTTTCTGATACCAGGGACGTTTGCTGTTGATAAAGTTAGGAATAATTTTTCTACGATTAATCCGATTTCCCTGAAGATCTGTTGTATAAATACCAAGATTGGTCGGGCTAGAATTTTCCATTAAATTGATTTCGATTAGTCCATTATCCAGTCGTTCCATCCCCAGCATTTCACCTTGGTCTGAAGCATAGCCAATGAAGCCTATGTCAGGAAATTGATGGATTTGTTTCCAGAAATGTCGTTCTAAAATTGAGAGGTTTTGCAAGTCTATTTGTTTTAATTCCAGGGCATCAAAGTTAACTTGATGAATTAAGTAAGGAGTTTTTAGATAGTTGTCTAGATTTTGTTTTATGCGGTTTGATACTTCCCGACGTAGTTGACTAGCTACATCATTAACAGACTGCTGTCCACTTTTGAATGAGAGATAGCCAACCAGTCCAACAGCAGCAAAAATTTGTAGAACAAAAGGCACCACGAGGGTGGTGCGAAGGCTGAATTTGGGGGTGGGAGCTTTCCAGGGAAATTTTTTATCGATCGCAAGTTTTTCAGAAACCATAGTTACAAACACTCCGAGCAAAAAGTTTACAGTTCAAAGCTGATCGGGATTGGTGATTATTTGTAAAATGCGATTGGGAATTTTTTCTGCACAGACTAGAAACCTGGGGTACCAATTTCATTAATCAACAAGGATTGCTTTACTGGTTGAGGATGTTCTTAAAGACATCTTGGAAAACATCGCTATCCACTGACATACACACTTCAACACTCTTCGCGGAATTATAATTTATTAGTTGTCCTGAATGGTCGTCCTCTTGATTCAACTCTTGAACTACCTTCAACTTCTTAATTTCAGTTTTTGTCACTAAGCTCGGGGTACCAGCCATTATGGCAGCCGCCAGGGGATCGTAGAAATACTCCTGAAAACCTGCACTCATGTCCTGACCTAGCTTCCCAATCATGATTTGAGTGGCAAATTGTGCACAGAGGGTCTTAGCGGCTCGCGCAAATTTAGTCACAAAATCTAACGTTAATTCCACTTGATAGGCAGCATCTAGGGGGACAAAGGTGAGAGGTATAGCGGAGTCCATAACGATTTTGGCTCCGAGAACATCGATGAATATATTCCATTCCGCAGTTGTATTAGTAGGGTAGTAACCTCCGAAATCTGCAACATTACCTCTCGCCTTTATAGCACCACCCATAATAAAAATTCTCTCTATCTTGTCATCGAATTGAGCGCCATATTCTTGGATAAAAGTTCCTAAGTTCGTCATCCCGCCGATAGATAGAATAGTAACTCGATCTTGGCAACTACTCAATGTTTCGTGAAGAAAAGTAACTGCGGATCGTGGATCTAGCGGGTGTGGATTAACAGGCAAATCCAGGTTAAAAATCTTATCTATTTTATTGCGAAAGTCTGGGGGAAAGACGTTACTATAAATTAGTGGTAGGCTAGTCCCGGCACACACTGGCACGGTTCCCTTTCCCCCAAGTTCGAGGAGGTTGCGTGCATTCTGGACTCCTGGGGTGAGGTGAGCCTCGCCAACACCCGTAACCATGAATCCGATGAGTTCTATATCCGGATGTTGCATTAAGAAAAGAATGGCTAGCCAATCATCCCATCCCATATCTGTATCGACAATAACTTTCTTTTTTCTTGCCTTCATTGTATTTGACCTGGTATTTACTATCTACAAGTCTATAACGATTGTAGTATTAACTATTAAGCCTCAACCAGCGAGCGTAGCTCAAAAGTGCTTGACTGTCTACCCAGGGCAAACACATCTTGTCAATAAAGGGCCCATATTCCAGTTTATTGCGAATATTTTTCCCCTTAGAGCGTAGATTAACACGCTCCAGCCATTATGTATATTCTCTGATCAATTTAGGTGCGTTTGGCCTGGTATTAAGAGCGACTTATAGTCATTTCAAATAAGTATGAGACACTATTCATGCACAATAAGCACGAATAATTTCATCAAGAGATGTGCC
>NZ_JAUBQW010000274.1:0-2382 GCF_036701485.1 Microcoleus sp. Pol11C3
CATCTTTATTTGACGATTTTACTAGGTTTTTCATTTTAACTCTTTTGTGACACATTCGCAAAAGTGAGATGCACCCATTTGACTGTTAACGCGATCGCCCCGACGACCATTTCCAGTTTAATTTCATAAGTTTATTTTTTCTCTTGTATTGGCGAGCGCTCTAAACCAATGCGGCTGCTTGAGCCTGTAACTTTTCTTCTACGCCTTATTTCGTCCGCTTCACCACCAACAGCGTAATATCATCAAATACTTTTTGAGTGCCGATATGTCGCCGTAAATTGTCAATCACCGCTTGCTTAATTTCCCCAGCCGACAAATGCCAGTTTTGGCTAATGACTTCACACATTTGCTCAACGCCATACTGTTTTTTGTTAATGTCTTTTGCTTCGGGAATACCATCGGTATATAGCACTAAACCATCTCCTAGCTGTAGCTCAATTGAAATGTGACTGATGAACTCAGCAATGTCATCGTCGAGGGCGATGGGGAAGCCTAAATCCATTGTGTCTACTCGCTCAATTTCTCCTCCTCCCCGCACAATGATTGTTTCTTCATGCTGACCGCTGATGCTGACCCGTCCTTGGGAATAATTTAAAATCGCTAGGGTGAGACTTTTCTCAGATTTCATGCGCTGCACGTTTTTATACAGCGTGCGGTTGAGCGCATCTAAAAACCGAACCGGATCAGTTTCGCTGATTTCTTTGAGGGTACGGACTGCCGTTTGCGCCATCAGCATCAAGATACCGCTTTCGAGTCCATGTCCCGTGACATCGCCGATGCCAAGAGTGACAACGCCATCGGTGTTTAAAACATCATAGTAGTCGCCGCCGACTTCATCGGCAGCATCCATGTATCCAGCAATATCGAGTCCTTCAATTTCCAATTCTTCAGGATTGGGCAGAATCATTTGCTGCATTTGACGCACGATATCCAATTCAGCACCCATGCGAAGATTTTCTTCCTTGAGTCTCTGGTTGAGGGTATCTAACTTTTGCGCGGAGTCTGCCAGTTGCTCTATGGCTTGTTCGAGTCGATCCGATTGTACAAAGATCGATTGGTCAAAAACCTCAACCAACTGCGTCAAAGTCGCTACTTGGGATTTAAGCTGCGCTAGCTCCTGCTCAGTGTTTCTTGTGAATATTTGCCCTTCGGCTGTAGGAGATTCATCTTTTTGAGCGAAGACAACTCCTCGATAGAAGGGCAGCAGTGCTGTCTTGACGTTCAGTGCCAGAGTGCTGAACATCTGAACCGTGCTAGGGGGAATCTGGACTTTCAAGAACATGATAATTGCAAACAGATTGCCCGAAGGCAATAGACCACCAAACCCCAACACAGACTTGATTCCGAAGGGAATCACAAAGGAGTCCTGGGCCGGAATATAGGGGTTGCCAATCGCTTCAGGCACATAGAAGACGTTGTATTTCCTCTGCTCGATTTCTACCAAAAGATTCGGGTCAGGGTTGATAACTGTTTTTATATCTAAGCCGAGCTGTCTGATGAGTTGTGAGATCATCGGCATCTGAGCGACTACAGATTCGCTTGCCAGTGGAATAGCTTTGTGTCCAACGGATGTGTGTCTTGAGTTCCATTCCGTTTGTTGTCCTACCGTTGCCAGTAGAGTCATGCACTTCATGGCAGGCAAAGGGGGATAGTGATCCAACATACTACGGGCATACTCGGCAAGTTCGACTTCTAAGTCTTCATAAGGGTGAGTTTTGAACAAACGGACGAGGGCGCAGGATTTCTCACCAGTTGGCTTAGTACAGAAATTTTCGTAAAGATATCTAACAATTCTGTTACTCGCCTCTTCCATACTTTCAACCCCCAAGCCTAACTGGCGTAGAGCCAACCCGCATTCGGCCATGTCCCTTAAAGTGAATCTAGTCAAGTCGTACATCTGAATTCCTCATCGATTTGGAAATAACGGCAACTAAGACAAACAGTGCCACAATCCAGTAATTATGGTGCATTTCGGCACGTACTCGCATTGCAGCCATGCCCATATAATGCATACTTCCCATGCCAGAGCCCATGAGAATACCGGCGATTAACAATGAGAACCTGTGTGCAAAATCTCGATGCAAGCTCTAGAAGGCGATACCAGATGCAATGACTGCAGCAAGCCAAGAGACAATCAGAATGGGTAAATTGTAGGCGATCGATACTGGCAGGTAATAAGCCAGCATTCCTATAAAGTGCATTGCCCAGATGCCAGTTCCCATTGTCACAGAACTACCAATTAACCAACAACAGCCAATATTTTCACCGTTTTGGGGATTCATTCTCCCGCTTAATTCTCAGGCTTATATAGCAATCCTAAATGATTTTCTATATCTAGAGCAATCCTAAATGATTTTCTTTGTGTAAGTATATTGACTTATT
>NZ_JAUBQW010000275.1:0-2381 GCF_036701485.1 Microcoleus sp. Pol11C3
TGCACTTTATTCTCGATCGCGCGCTCAAAACCCAGGCTACCTCAAGTGCGATCGATATATTCAGCAAGCCCTATATATACCGTTTTGTAGGGACAATCCCCCGTGGTCGCCGCCGTCTGTGGTGATGTTGCATCCAGGATTGTTTTATATAACATACTGCCCAAATGGCATAAGAGTTTATTTTTCAATTATTATCGAGTTTCATAGCTGTGACTCTCTTTCAGAAATTTTTACACAACGAACTTCCCGGATAAGTTTACAGATTTTATCGAGTGTCATCGGATTGGGATCGGGTGCTAATGAGTCTCTATGTCGCCGCAACTCCTCTCAATCAAAACCTGCTTTTAGGTTCTGAAAAACAGTGCTATCTGCTGTACAACTAACTGTAGATATATCCCCGTGCTTCAGTTGACTTTCAATCTCAGCCGAAATTTATAACTTACTGTCGGGATTCAAATAAACAGTAAGTAATATTAAATTGGCAAAGTAATTATGGCAGGTGTTTAAAATTTATATTTTTCAAAGTTTCCGGCAAAAATTCCATAATTTTGACCAAGGTAGCGATCGCACTTGATGACATCAATTTCTCCTCACAGATGGTTAAGAGTTCCGAAACTAAATTAATATGTAGCGTTTACCCCTTTTACTACAATTTTCTCCTTTCATTCCAGCTACTCAATGAACAGCAGTAGCAGCAGCTACCCCGCCCTCTCAACTCCAAATAGCCTATAATCAAAGCATCCTGCCAAAATCGCTTTCAACATATTTCCTGTAAACATAATCACAACAGTCAAAATCAACAACAAGCAATTATGAGCGGTACTGTTACATCCCCCAACAACCTCAACCAGCAGCGGCCACTCTCCACGGCATCCGCTGACACTTCCAGTTCCCTGCTGGGCGACTTCATCCAAGAAACACTCGCCTTAACCAAGCGCCTGTTTATTCAATTGCAGCGCCGCCCCTCCACGCTAGTTGCAGGAATTATTCAGCCGCTGATGTGGTTGGTTTTATTCGGAGCTCTGTTTAAAAATGCTCCCGCCGGCTTGTTCGGCGAAAGTCAGAATTACGGACAATTTCTCGGCGCTGGCGTGATAGTTTTTACTGCATTTGCCGGGGCGCTGAATGCCGGTTTACCGATTATGTTCGATCGCGAATTCGGATTTCTCAACCGCTTGTTAGTCGCGCCGTTGGCTTCCAGATTTTCGATCGTCCTGGCTTCGGCTATTTTTATCGTCACCCTCAGCTTTATCCAAACAGGCGCAATCGTTACAGCGGGAGCCTTTTTGGGATCGGGATTACCTGGAATTGCGGGACTCGGCGCGATCGCCCTAATTGTCCTACTATTAGTTTTGGGCGTCACCGGCTTAAGTCTCGGTTTAGCTTTTGCTCTCCCCGGTCACGTAGAATTAATAGCGGTAATTTTTGTTACTAACCTGCCGCTGTTATTTGCCAGCACAGCCCTCGCGCCGCTGTCATTTATGCCAGACTGGCTGCAAGTTGTGGTGACTCTCAATCCTCTGAGTTACGCGATCGAACCCATCCGCTACCTGTACCTGCACAGCGATTGGTCGCTAGCCAGTGTCGTGATGCAGGCTCCTTGGGGTACAGTCACCTTTGGAGGAGCGCTATTAGTGCTGCTGGCGTTTGATTTGGTGGCGCTGCTGAGCATTCAACCGCTGCTGCGACGCAGGTTTGCTTAGGGCGATCGCGGCCTATCTGCGGGTGATCGTTTAGCCTGCACCGTCAATGGTAAGGACACGGCATTGCCGTGTCCTTAGCCGCAGTGAAGTAATATAATATTTAGTCGCAAGTCAGAATATTGTTTAGATAGAATTGTTTTTTTGAAGGTTCAACTAATAAATTATGAACACCAAAACTTCTAAATCGGGCAAATGGATGATTGGGATTGCTGCAAGCGCGATCGCATCCTGTGCTCTGTTCTCGCCTCAAGCAAGCTTCGCTCAAGCCAGCGGTTTAAATAATGCCCAACCGCTGCAAGACTTTCAAACTCAAGACAATACCGACCCCTTTTCCGGCCGCAGCAGCGGAAGCGCAATATTTGATTTAATTCACAGATCTCAATTGGGAGGCGGCCGCAGCATGGAAGAATTTAATACCGAACAGCGCCAAAATTTGAACGATGCAGCCGCAGAATTTCGGAACAAACAGCGCCTTATCCTGCAAAAACAAGACCCAGCAGTGCCTTCACCGGCGATCGCACCTACAGAAATTACCGCCCCTGTCCCTTAAATTACTTTCTTAGGATCGCGAATTAAATAACTTACAATTTTAATTGTTATTGTGGGATGGGCGTCCCGCCCGTCCTTCTTTGACGGGCGGGACGCCCATCCCACAAACTTGTGGAAGTTATTTAATTC
>NZ_JAUBQW010000048.1:0-40345 GCF_036701485.1 Microcoleus sp. Pol11C3
TTAAGGCTTTGACCAATTATCATTGGTTGACTTATTGATGATTTGTTGTAGACCTTTGTCAACCGGATTCCGTATGAATAAGGCTTTCAGGGGCGGGCTTCTAGCCCACCCCACAAGAAAATTTAGTTTTTCTGGAACAAGCAAATTAATGTCTTGTGGAACAGGCATCTTGCCTGTTCATGAGAATGGTAAAACATCTCAGATATTACCGAGTTTGAAAGATATTCTGCACCATTTTTTTATCTACACTCGCCGCCGCCTTATCCAATTCAGCAATCTCGCCCGAGTCCAACTCCCAGCCCAAAGCACCAATATTATCCCTCGCCTGTGCCGCAGATTTCGCCCCCGGAATCGGAATAGTTTCTTTGCAGATGCACCAGTTGATTGCTACCTGCGAAACAGTCTTGTTTCTGAATGCTGCTATTTCTCGCAAACATTCCAAAAGCGATCGCATTCCCGGAAGTAGCTGCTTGCACGCCAAACCTCGGATGCCTTTAGGAAACGAGCCATTTTCCGAATATTTACCCGTCAGCAACCCCAAGGCTAGAGGGCTGTAAGCAATCAATTTTATCCCCAATTCGTCGCAAACATCTTTCAATCCGAGTTCTGTCACCGGATAGGTAGAAAGTAGCGAATATTGCACTTGTAAAGTAACAATAGGAATTTGGCGATCGCTAAATTTCCGATGCACCCATTTCAGCCGTTTCGGCCCGTAATTAGACAAGCCCACTCCCTTGACCAATCCTTGCTCATAAAGGTCAGCCAAACCGTCTAAAAGAGCCCCCTCTTGCCAAGGAGCGTAATTGGCTGTAGACCAGTGCATTTGCACCAAGTCTACATTTTTTTCGAGGCGCGCAGCAGAGGCTTTGCAAGCCGATATCATTGATTGTCGCGTCAGTCTCCAAGGATAAGCCGCTAGTTTTGTCGCAATACAAATACTGTCTTTATTTGCACCTTGATATTTTTGAGAAAACTGCCCCAAAAGCTGCTCGCTGCGTCCATTTAATTTCCCTGTTCCGTAAGAGTCGCCAGTATCGAATAAAGTGACGCCGTTACTAACACAAAGATTGAAAACGGCTTGCAATTCCTCGTCCATACTTTCATTGTAGCCCCAGAGAAATCTGTTGCCCCAAGCCCAAGTGCCACAGCCCATTTTTGGCAGTAAAATTTTTTTCTTTGTTTGCATTTTTATTGATGGTTGTTATATTAACTCCGGTTAAACTGACATCTTGTACCTCTGCTAGAAACAGGCAAGATGCCTGTTCCACAAAAAGTAGATTTTCTTGTGGGCCGTTGCTCCTAGCCCGCCCCTAAGAGCCTTATTGTTGTAAAACCAGCCCCTCCGAATTAATGGTTTCTAACTAATGACTAATGACTGATGACTCTTTAATTCTTTTACGTGGTTGGTGAGGGCGAAGGTGCGGTGTTTTTGGTAGGTTGCTCAGGCTTCGCTTTGGGGTCTGGTTTGGGTGGGGCAGGCGGAGGGAAATTCGCCGCGCGTCTGGGTATTTGTAGCGCTGTTCGGAATGCAGAAGACGGGAAGAAAGCACTAAATTGAGAAAGTCGATCGGCCATTGGTTCGGGCGCATATTCCCACAAGCTTTCGTAGTAGAAGAAAGCTACGCCTAAGCCGTATGCTTGGACTGCCTGCACCTGAGATTTAATTTGCTCAATCGGTACGGGGCTATTTCTCAAACCTGTCATAATCGCAACTCCGGTGGGAATCTTTTGCTGTGCTTCTTGCATTTCTGGACGGTTAATCTTGTCCAAAAATGATTCTAGATTGGGACGGTAGACTTGCACGATTAGCTCGTCGGCAATATCCAAACGCACCCAAGTCAGCCAATCTTGGAGGTGATGTTTGTAAGCAAACTCGTAGTAATTGGGAGAAATTGAGAAAATTGCATGGGGTTTAACTGCTTTGACGGCTTGATTTAGCTGTGACATAAAAGCGGTAATTTTATTGGCTCGCCACTGCACCCATGCTGGGTTTTGAAAATCTTTGGGCGGAGCTTTTTTTGTTTCTTTGGTATACAAAGCAACTGTGTATTCATCATATCCAAATTCCGATGGCAAACTCATGTGATCGTCAAATTGAATGCCGTCGGCGTTATATTGAGTGGTGATTTCTAGTACGAGTTCGGTAATGAATTGCTGCACTTCTGGATGAAAGGGATTGAGCCAAACTACTTCGCCGCCAGCGTCGTTTGATGTTTGGCTGCCGTCCTGTTTTTGTGTCAGCCACTCGGGATGAAGTGTGGCTAATTCTGATGTGGGAGGAGCCATAAAACCAAACTCAAACCAAGGAATTACTAGCAGGCCTTGGCGGTGAGCTTTATCAATTAAATCGGCGAGCATATCTTGTCCGTCTAACCCTCTGTAAACAAAAGGTTGAATCTCTCTTTGCTGCGCTACATAGCTGGGATACATTGCATAGCCCGAATTCCAGGCTACAGGATAAATAGTGTTGAAATTTAACCGCTTTAATTGGGTGACAGCATCTCCTAGTTTGCGACGATCTCTGAGGATGTCTTTGTCGTTTGTCGTCATCCAAACGCCGCGAATTTCCTGGCGGGGTTGCTGGGCGATCGCCGGAATTAAGTTGTTAGCCAGCAATACCATAATCAATGAGAGGGCAAACAGAAGCGGGAAAAGAGTTTTAATCGATCGCTGCCAACTGCGCGGAATGATGCGTAATCTCATAGTTTTGAATGGTGAGTTAGCTATCGAAACATACCCCTGCATAATTTGGTGATAAAATTTATAGGACTTACGCATAAATACCAAAGAAACCGGGTTATTTACCGAATCTGCGGGCTGCAACGAAGTATTTTTGTCAAAAAACCCGGTTTCTCGGCCCCCATTCGTTCTACAGTCTACAGCCATTTGTGCTGGGAAAGCGAATTGGTTGATTGAAATTGCTGGATCGAGCAGTTGCGATCGCACTTCAGCTTATAATGTTTGATACACAAAATATCCATGCCACAAGATTTAGTCTTAATTGGCGGCGGTCACACTCATGCTATTGTATTAAAAATGTTCGGCATTAAACCGCTGCCGGAAGTGCGTTTGACTCTGATTAGCGACGTGCTGCACGCGCCTTATTCGGGGATGCTGCCGGGACACGTTGCCGGGTTTTACGGTTATGAGGAATGTCACATCGATTTGCGATCGCTCGCGGAATTTGCCGGGTGTCAAATATTAATCGATCGGGCGATCGCGATCGACCTTAACAAAAATTTAGTTATTTGTCAAACTCACCCTCCGGTTAATTTTGATTTGCTTTCTGTGGATATCGGCAGCACTCCTGCGACTTTATCTGTACCCGGTGCTGCAAAATATGCAATTGCAGCTAAACCCGTACCGCAGTTTTTAGCTAGCTGGAATCAGTTAATTTCCGAAAGGCAAAACCATCTCCAAAAACCGCTGCGGATCGCAATTGTCGGTGGCGGTGCAGGTGGCGTAGAATTAGCATTAAATATGCAATCTCGATTGGGGAAGGAAGAGGTTCGAGGCAAGAAGGAAGAGGGAAGAAGGAAGAGAGAAGAAAATTTAGAAAAATTATCATCAGAAATTCATTTGTTTCACAGCGGTGCTGAATTAATGCCTGCACATAACCATCGAGTGCGTCGCCGCCTTCAAGAAATTCTCATCAGTCGCGGCATTCAATTGCATTTAAAGGAAAAAGTTTGTGCTGTAAAAAAGATTGAGAGGGAAACCAATCCTCAATTCCCAATTACCAATTACCAAATTTCCTGTAAATCAGGTTTAGAATTAGAGTGCGATCGCATTTTTTGGGTGACACAAGCATCGGCAGCCAATTGGATAAGAGAATCCGGTTTAGCCGCCGACTCAAACGGCTTTATGCAAGTCAACGATTGCCTGCAATCAGTCTCTCATCCCAACGTATTTGGGGCGGGCGATATCGCTGCGATGGTTAATTATCCGCGTCCTAAAGCAGGCGTATTTGCCGTGCGTCAGGGCCAACCGCTGTTTGAAAATTTGCAGCAGTTTTTATTGGAAAAACCGCTGAAACCCTTTGCACCGCAAGAACAATACTTAGGGTTAATTGGTACTGGGAATAAAAGGGCGATCGCCTCTCGCGGATCTTTTATGTGGGAATCGGCGCTGCTGTGGTACTGGAAAGATTGGATCGATCGCCAATTTATGCAAAAATTTAGCAATCTACCCAAAACCAGCAATACCAAATAGCAATACATTCAGATATTCTCCTCTCTTCCTCTGCGTCAACAGCGGTAAATTAAAAAAGTCTTATTCAAAAACCCTTTAAGCTTGCTATAGTAATATCAGAAGTAAGAAAAACTAACTATGTTCAGAAAAATTGGATTTGGGCTGCTTTGGATTGCATTTATCACCTACGCCTTTGTATTTGCACCACCCGACAGCCCAGAAAAAACCATCACACTAATTACCAATATTTCCACAGGCAAAATAGCAGACATCAACCCTTTAATTGTAGCGTTATTCAACCTCATGGGAGTCTGGCCGCTCATCTACAGTTGCGTCTTATTTGCTGACGGCAGGGGGCAGAAAATACCTGCATGGCTATTTGCCACTTTATCCTTTGGCGTCGGCGCCGTTGCCTTGCTGCCTTATTTAGCCCTGCGCGAACCGAATCCTGAATTTCCCGGTCATAAAAATATCTTTTTAAAGATATTAGACTCCCGTTTTACTGCCATTGTCCTAACATTTGGTGCTGCTGCTTTAGTTTCTTTTGGCTTGACAAAAGGCGATTGGTCTGATTTTATTAGACAGTGGGAAACCAACCGTTTTATCCACGTAATGAGTTTAGATTTTTGTATGCTTTGCCTACTATTTCCTGCCTTATTGGCCGACGACATGGCGCGCCGAGGAATGCAGAATGTCGCAGCATTTTGGGCAGTAACATTCGTACCCCTGTTCGGACCGTTGGCTTATCTGTGTACGCGCAAACCGCTGCCGGAAACTAATACTGAAACTGTTACAAATTAGACAGCAGTGCAGGGAAGGCTCAGTTTAATCTAGGAATCAATCACAAGTAATCAGACAAGAAACAGGCAAGATGCCTGTTCCACAATAAGTAAGTAAGTTTTATTGTGGGCTGTTGCTCCTAGCCCGCCCATGAAACACGGATTACAAATAGTGCCAAATCTGAGTATTAATCTAAATAATTATCTCCCAGTCTCTAGCAAATGAAAAAATTTCCGATTGTTGGCATCACAACATACAACCGCTGTTCAGCAGGCGAGTATCGCTTAAATGGAACTTATATTGATGCAGTTCAGGCGGCTGGTGGAATTCCGATTTTACTGCCGCCGAATCAATTAGATCCGGCTAGTATTTTTGATGCAGTAGATGGTTTGATTTTTTCCGGGGGCGGAGATATCAACCCAGAACTTTATGGCGGTTATGTCGATCGCACAGTTTACTCAGTTAATGCAGAACGCGACAATTTTGAATTAAGCTTAGCAAAGCTAGCTTTGAAGGCTGACATACCTGTGTTGGGAATTTGCCGGGGAATGCAAATGCTGAACGTAGCCAGCGGTGGCAGTTTGGTGATTCACGTACCGGATGCTTACGGAGACGAGGTTAATCACGGATCGGGAATTCCCCCGCGTGCGATCGAGCATACCATTGAAATTGAGCCAAACAGTCGGCTAGCAAGAATTATGGGAAAAACTTCAACAACAGTTGTTTCCTGGCATCATCAAGCAGTGAGGAAGGTAACATCCGATTGGCGAATTGTAGCCGATGCACCTGACACTTTGGTAGAAGCAATGGAGCACTGCTATCACCCTTGGATGATAGCAATTCAATGGCATCCGGAAATGTCGCCCAACTGTTCGTTCAACTCTCGAATTTTTCAGGCTTTTGTAGAAGCAGCAGCTTCAAGATTTAGGAATTCTACCAAGTCTGCATCAAATGCAATTCATACATTTTGATAGTCAATTATTCTTGATAGTCAGTATCTATTTCAATATCCAGGGTATCTTCATCTATTCTGACATACAGAACATTCGGGCGACAGCAAACCTGACAATCTTCGATATATGATTGCTCCATACCACCACTTATATCAACAAAAGTTGTACTCGGTTCGCCGCAGAAAGCACAGTAATATTCAGCCGTTGTTTGCATCTTTCTCGCACTCTCTTTTTGTAACTTCGTGGCGGTAGCGAAACATATCTGTTAACCGCATTTCCACCCACCAACCTAACAACAAATCGACAATCGGGCCGCCCGGTATTGAAAATGCGATCGCATCTGTCAATCTAGTTTTGCCATTTTCTGAGGTAAACTCGTGTCGGTGAGTCCAACGTGCCATCGGCCCTTCAGTTTGTTCATCAACAAACAAGCGATATTGTTCGCACTCAGTGTGAGTTGCCACCCATTTTACAGGAATCGGCCCCAATAACAGGCGAAATTCTGATACAGCACCCACATCGAGTCCCCCTTCGCGGCGAATGATTTTCACCGGTTGCCAAGGCGGAGTCAAAAGTTGCAGAATGTCGGGCCTTTCGTGAAAGTTCCATACTGCTTCAACAGTGGCATTAATCAGCGAGGAATATTTAAAATTGGGCATTGTATCGTTGGGCTAGACAGTTAAGTGCGATCGCGTTTCACTATTTGCAGTATTATCCTCTGTATCAGTACAAACAGCAACTGTTAGTTTCAATCTTTTGCATCCGGCTATTTTCTAACTTGTCAACTGCAAATCCTTCGTCCTAAAATGAGTCATTGCCTCAGCCCGATGCTTCTTCAAAGTCGCCTCCGGTAGCGGCCCTTTTAAATGACTCCAAGGCAAAACCTGCTCCAATTCCCACTCTTGAAAAACATAAAAATCCATCTCCGGCAACTGTCCCCGCAACTCCTTAAAAGCCCGTCGATAACTGCCCAAAGTATCGCCATAATGCCGCACTAATTCCAACAGCCGAGACAACCGCCGATCGCCCTTTGACAACAAACCCTGAATTACCGACCAATTATAGCTTTCAGGTCTAAATTCTAAACCTAACTTCCGCAATTCTTTATCTAAAAACTTCAGCCTCTTCTCCGCATCTTTATTCACTCCAAACCACTGAAAAGGAGTGTGAGATTTCGGGACAAAAGTGCTGCATCCCAGAGTCAACCGCAAACCGGGAGCGGCTTTTCTAATCGCCCGCATCATCGCCACCGTTTCCTCTAAATCCTCCATTTCTTCACCTGGAATTCCCGCCATCCCGTAAAGTTTAATTCCCTTTAAGCCGCCAGCCTTAGCATTAATAGCAGCTTGAATAATTTCGTCATTTGTGAGTTTTTTGTTAACGATTTTGCGGAGGCGATCGCTCCCGCTTTCCACCGCAATCGTCACAGATTTGCTGTCTCTGTTTGTCAAGATTTCTGCCAATTTAACGGTCACCGTATTCGTCCTTACCGAAGAAAGACTCAGCCGCACGCCGTCGTATTTCGGATGATTCAAATGATCCAGCAACGCTTCAAATTCCGGGTGCTGAGTGACCGAAGCACCCAACAAACCCAAACGATTAGTCACAGCTAAACCGCGATCTATCGCCGGAATTAGCGAGCCCTCCAAACTCGCAGTTCTAAACGGCAAAGTCAGATAACTTGCCAAACAAAAACGGCACATTTCTGGACAACTCCGAACCACTTCCACCATGTAAATATTTTCCCAAGCCGCTTTTTCTGTCACCACAGTGGAAGCAGATAAAGTATTGCCGCGATAAGTCTGTTTTTCAACCATACTGGGAATTGCCGAATCGACAGGCTGAATCGATTTAATACCCTCAGCCGCATCCAGATAAGTTACTTCGTACAAACTGGGGACGTAAACTCCCGGAACTTGAGCTAAATGCCGCAATTTAGTTTGTCTGTCGGCGGTACGGACTTCTTTACAAGCATCAATAAAATGGTCTATGAGATGTTCGCCATCTCCCAGCAAAATCACATCAAAAAAATCGGCAAAAGGTTCGGGATTAGCAGTAAAAACCGGGCCACCGCCGAAGACAATCGGATGATGATCAGTTCGTTGTGACGCCCAAATCGGAATTTCTATAGATTCCAATAAATTGAGAATATTTACATAGTCTAGTTCCCAAGAAAGCGAAAATCCCAGTAATTCTGGATGTCGGGGAAGTTGTTCGCGGATATCAGTAAATAAACGGCTGACTTCAATATCCGATCGCACAGCCAAAGTTGCCCACACTATCTGATAGCCGAGACTGGTAATACCCACCGTGTACTCGTTGGGAAAAGCAAAAATAGTCGGGATAGCATCAGCATCGGGGGTTGCTGGGGCAAATAGTAAGCGTTCTTGGGCAAATGGATTAGGAGTCATCCGATTTTAGATTTTAGATTTTAGATTAGGGAATTTCTCCCACGGATAAATCCGGGGGTTTGTGACTAAATTGCTTTTGATCGGGCGCAAGGTTAGCCTTAGCAATAAAAAATATAATTATAGCTCATAAATAACTCTAACCTGAAATTAACACCTATACCTTCTGGTAACAGACAACTGACAAATGACCGAAAACAAGTGGTTGCGATACCGCCGGATTCATCAGTGGATCAGCAAAAAAAAGCTCCGCATCCGATAAACCTGAGAACGGTAAGGCCGGTGCGCGGATTAATTTAAAATCTAAAATCTAAAATCTAAAATCTAAAATCTAAAATTGATCGACTTCTTGAAAGTTACTCTGAAATAGAATCGCTATCGTCCCGACTTCTCGGCGGCGGTGCACTGTGAAAAGTTGCAATCAGCAAACAGATAATCCCAGCATTAATAAACACATCGGCTAGATTAAATACGGCGAACCGAATTATCCGAAAATCTATAAAATCTACAACATGACCCGAAACAAATCGATCGATCCCGTTCCCCAGTGCTCCCCCCAAAATCAAACCGTAGCCAGCTTGTTCCCAGCGGTTAATTCGCGGCCCGAACCAAGCCAGCACAATCAATCCCACACTAACGCCCAAAGACAGCCAGCGCAACCAAATCGCCCCGCCATTGCTGAACAGACTAAAAGCCGCACCGGTATTAACAACATAAGTGAAGTGAAACACCCCAGGTAACAGCGCCTGCGTCTGCGGAGGAACCGTCAAGTCAAAATTTTGCACCACCCAAAACTTAGTCAGGTGGTCTAAAACTAAACTGATAACAGCAGCAACCCAGAACAAGGGATTTCTTTTAAAACGCATGAATTAAGCAATAGAAAATGGGGCATCGGGCATGAGAGAATTTACTCCAATCTCACTTGTCATTGCGAGCAGAATGCAGTGCAGCAAAGCAATCCCAGCCGCAGCGAGATGACTCTCCCGTTTCGCAATATATAGTATAACCTTATTTGACACAACAACCAATCCCCGATTACCGATTACCGATTACCAATTCCCAATTCCCAATTCGCCAATTAATAAAACATCAAGCGGCGTAAAGTAAATGACAGCACTGCGATCGCACAAACTACCGCCAATTGTCCTGGCAGGGGATAAATCGAATATTTGAGAATCTCATCAAATAAAGGTGTTTTTTTTGCCGGAGGCAGCAAGTAAGTAAAAATTAGATAAATTAAGCCGATCGCGTGAACAGTGAACAAACCGCATAAACAGCTAAAAGCCATAGATTCCAGCCGCGAAGCCACCTTAAAAGCCACCCAGCCGCACACCCAAGCACCAGGCACAAAACCCAGCAAATACCCAAAACTCGCTTCTTTGAGATAGCCGATGCCGCCGCCTTGAGAAAAAACTGGCCACAAAGTTAATCCTAATGCCAAATAGGCAATTTGCGAGAGAGCCGCAGCATTTTTCCCCCCCATGCAGCCTACTAGCAAAACTGCTCCAATTTGATAGGTAACACCTAAAGAGTACGCCTGAAGTCCTCGATCGTCCCAAAACCCGATCGGAATTGTGACAGATGCAGGCAAAAAAGTGCCTCCTATTGTCAGGAGCAAACCAATAACAGCCCAGATTAATTCAATAGGAGCAGGCATTATCATCAAACGGCATTCGTCAGAACGTATAAGGCAGAAGGCATTTGTCCGAGGCAAGCTTCCATGCCCGCAGCTTTTAAATTCTTAATACTAGCACTACTGTCAAAATAACCACCATTGTATGGTTTTCTGGTTCTCAAGCCTCGATCTTGTGTAATCGGGAATTTTTCGCGATCGGGCGATCGACTGCTTGTTTCCGTAGCTATTTCTCTGCCCTATATCTTATATATTCACAATTGTCAAGCTCATAAATAACATTAATAATATTAATTAATATTAAATTGCGATTAAGTGTAAAGATTCTTAACCTAACCTTTACTTTTGCGCGCTATGCTGATGCGGGACACCCATATAACGATCGCAGATTTTTTATACCTATGCTTTTTCGTCTGAACTTGATTAATTCAAACCGTCTGACAACTGCAATTTCCGCAATGGCGATCGCCCTCAGTTTAGCAGCTTGCGGCGGCGGCAGCACAACCACAGGCAGCAGCCCCAGCCCCGGTGACACCGCAGCATCCCCGGGCGCATCCCCCGTTGCAGCCACCGGCACAGCAGCAAACACCAAACTCGCCCTAGCCTCAGACGTAGCCATCACCGCAGCCGGCGCCTCATTCCCCGCCCCCCTGTACCAGCGTTGGTTTCAAGACTTCAACAAAATCAACCCCAAAGTACAAATTAACTATCAATCAGTAGGCAGCGGCGCCGGAGTCGAACAATTTACCAAAGGCACAGTAGACTTTGGGGCCAGCGACACCGCCATGAAAGACGACGAAATCGCCAAAGTTCCAGCAGACAAAGGCGTGATCTTGCTGCCCATGACAGCCGGCAGCATCGTCATCGGCTACAACCTGCCAGACTTAACCGAACCACTTAAATTGCCGAGAGACGTTTACGCAGATATTTTCGCCGGTAAAATTACCAAGTGGAACGATCCCAAAATTGCAGCCGCCAACCCGACGGCTAAATTGCCAGACCAAGCCATCACCATCGTCCACCGTTCCGACGGTAGCGGTACCACCGCCGTCTTCACCAAACACCTGAGTGCCATCAGCCCCGACTGGAAAACAGCAGTAGGCGACGGCAAAACAGTACAGTGGCCCGTAGGCGTAGGCGCAAAAGGCAACGAAGGCGTCACCGCCCAAATTCTGCAAACCGTCGGCAGCATCGGCTACGTAGAATACGGCTACGCCAAAAACAACAATCTCAAGTTTGCATCTTTGCAAAACAAAGCAGGCACATTTGTAGTACCTACCGACGAATCAGCTTCTCAAGCTTTAGCAACTGTGCCACTGCCGGAAAACCTGCGAGCATTTATCGAAGACCCCGAAGGCGCTCAATCCTATCCAATTGTCACTTACACTTGGATGCTCGTCCCCAAAACAGTTACTGACCCCAACAAAGCCAAAGCCATCGAGGCAATGGTTGAATACGGCTTAAATGAAGGTCAAAAAGTTAGTTCCGAATTGGGCTACGTTCCTCTGCCCCAAAGCGTTAAAGAAAAAGTAGCAGCGGCCGCTGACGGCATCAGCGCAGACTACAAGATTGAGGTTGCCAAATAGTAATTGAAGGAAGAGGGAAGACGGAAGACGGAAGAAGGAAGAAAAAAAGAGATATCTTTCTGTAAGGGCGGGTTTTACCAGAAATATTTGTTGAAAAGTCAGGGGATTAATAAACCCGCCCCTCTTTGATTTTATTTATGGTCTTTCTTTCTGCTTCCTTCTAGCTTTTTCCGAAACAGGCTATTTTCCGCTACTATATATTTGGTTTTTTTTCTATGATTTCAGATAATAACAGCGCTCAGTCACAGAGTCGATCGCGCTCTGGGGTAGAAAAATCCTTAGATCAAGGCTTTATCTGGCTCACGCGGATTTTGGCCATAGGAGTGGGTGTAATTTTGCTGGTAATCGCGCTCACTGTTGCTTATAGGGCTTTACCGGCGATTCAACAGTACGGTTTGGGCTTTCTGTTTGGTAGTAGCTGGAATCCGGTTAAAGAAGAGTACGGCGCGCTGCCGATGATTTACGGGACGATCGTCAGTTCGGCGATCGCGCTCCTAATTGCAGTACCATTAGGAGTAGGGACTGCCATTTTCTTGAGCGAGGACTTTCTGCCGCTGCCAGTGCGTACAGCTTTGGTTTTTTTAGTAGAACTTTTAGCCGCCATTCCCAGCGTAGTCTACGGTTTGTGGGGAATTGCTGTATTGATTCCCATGATTACCACTCTCGGCAAGTTTCTCAACAGCACTTTCGGATGGCTGCCGATTTTTAGCACCTCGCCAGTTGGGCCGGGAATGTTACCAGCCGGAGTAATTTTGGGAATCATGACTTTGCCCATTATTACTGCTATCTCCCGCGACTCTTTGGCAAGTCTCCCGCCTGATTTGCGGCAAGCATCTCTAGGTTTAGGAGCTACTCGCTGGACAACAATTTTTAGAGTGCTCGTACCGGCAGCTTTTTCCGGCATTGTCGGCGGAATTATGCTCGGTCTCGGTCGCGCTATGGGAGAAACAATGGCTGCAACTCTGTTAATTGGCAATTCCAATCAGTTAAGTCTTTCTGTGCTAGCTCCGGCAAATACTATTGCTTCTTTGATGGCAAATCAGTTTGCAGAAGCCTCGGGGTTGCAAGTAGCAGCTCTGATGTACACGGGGCTAATTCTGTTTATTCTGACGCTGATTGTTAATATTTTGGCAGAGTGGATTGTTTCTCAAGTCAGAGCGAAGTATAACTAAAAGTTTGCCGCAATTTCCTACATAATTTTAGTTTATGTCAAATAGCGTCTCAGATGAGAATCCTTTGGGATCGAAAATAGGAAGTTTGAAGAAGGTTAAAAACAGCCCACAAGCGCTGTTTAGTCTGGGTATGACTGTAGTGAGTGGAGCGGCTTTGGCAATCACTCTGCTACCTTTGTTTGCAGTGCTTTCCTACGTCACAGTACAAGGTTTCAATCGCCTAAATTTAGACTTGTTTACCAAGCTGCCACCGCCACCCGGACTATCGGGAGGCGGTATTGCTAATGCAATTCTCGGTACATTGATGACCGTAGGAATTGCTTCTTTAATTGCTGTTCCTTTTGGTGTATTGGCAGCCGTTTATTTGTCGGAATTTAGCAAAGGCCAAGTAGCACGCTGGGTACGCTTTGCTACTAATGTCCTCAGCGGCGTTCCTTCGATTATTGCTGGGGTATTTGCCTACGGTTTGTTCGTGGTAAATATGGGAGGTTTTTCGGCAATTGCAGGCGGCGCGGCGCTTGCCGTGCTGATGTTGCCGACGATTGTGCGGACTACTGACGAAGCTCTACAAATCGTCCCGCAAGATATTAGATGGGCGTCGGTTGGTGTGGGTGCTTCTAATTATCAAACCGTGCTGCAGGTGGTTTTGCCTGCGGCAATTCCGGCTATTTTAACGGGTGTGACTCTGGCAATTGCTCGCGCTGCTGGAGAAACTGCTCCTTTGATTTTCACGGCGCTGAATTCGCCTTTTTGGCCGGCAGGATTTGATAAGCCAACTCCGAGTCTTTCGGTTTTGGTGTACAACTTTGCAACCGTTCCTTTTAAGGCCCAGAAAGAATTGGCTTGGGCTGCATCTTTGATTTTGGTGATTATGGTTTTATTGACGAGTATTCTTTCTCGCTGGGCTACTCACAAAAAAGTGTATTAAAGGGTGAGTTTTAAAAAGGCATTCATGCACTTATGGTGAAGGCCGAATCTAACCCAGGTTTTGAGTAAAATTTCAGAGGATTGTTACCTGTATGATGATGGATTTAGACAAGCAAACGGAAACAGTTTTACGGACTGAAAATATCAATATTTTTTACGGCGCTTTTCACGCGGTTAAAAATGTTTCAATGGAGATTCCTAAAAATCGCATTACTGCCTTGATTGGGCCGTCTGGCTGCGGTAAAAGTACAATTCTGCGATGTTTTAACCGCCTCAACGATTTAGTTAGCGGTTTTCGTTTAGAGGGTAGAATTGATTACCACGGTCAAAATCTTTACGATTCTGATATTGATGCTGTGGCGGTGCGCCGCAAGATTGGGATGGTGTTTCAAAAGCCTAATCCTTTCCCGAAGTCGATTTATGACAATATTGCTTACGGTGCGAGGGTGAACAATTATAAGGGGGATATGGATGAGCTGGTGGAAAAATCGCTCAGCCAAGCTTATTTGTGGGATGAGGTGAAGGATAAGTTGAAGCAAAGCGGTTTTTCTCTTTCGGGTGGCCAGCAGCAGCGTTTGTGTATTGCTAGGGCGATCGCGATTAATCCTGATGTAGTGTTAATGGATGAACCTTGCGCTTCTCTGGACCCGATTTCTACGATTAAGATTGAGGAGTTGATGCGGGAACTCAAGGAGAAGTATACGATTGTGATCGTTACTCACAATATGCAGCAGGCTTCTCGGGTTTCTGACCTGACTGCTTTTTTCAATGCTAAACTTTCTGACGATGGGAAGCGGTTTGGCTATCTTGTGGAGTGTGATAAGACTGAGGTAATTTTCCAAAGTCCAAAGGAAGAGTCTACTTTAGATTATGTGAGCGGCCGTTTTGGTTGAGTCCCCGACAGATTGAAACAATCGGGCTACACAAACTGTCGTCCCTCTCGCTTGAGACTAAAAACATTTAATTTGCTGAGTATGGTAGCGACAAAAAAAACTGCGTAAAACTTTTGTGAATTTAGAATCCCGCTTTCTTGGAGAAAGCGGGATTTTGGATTTTATAATTAAAAGCTCGATCGTACTTTTTGCAGATACAAGCCACTGATTTTTGTGAAGAAATGCTTGAGGGGTTCACATATTCTTCATCCAATGCTTGAACAGGTTTTCTTTAACCATGTTTTGCCGCATAACTTCGAGCAAGTATTCCTGAGCTTGGTCTTGGCTTAACCTTTTGACTTCTTCGCGCAGCACTTGAAGTTTGAACTGCTGTTCCATGCTGAGGCTGGTTGTAGGCATATCCATAAATCGCTCCTCCAGTTTGCTGAGATTGATGCGAAATTGATCGGAATGATGTTTCGCAGGATTTGTTGTGTCTCCTACATTGTAAACTATCATAACATTCGCTTGACAATATGTCCAAAGTAGACATTTTGAAACTAATTTGTGTCGCAAAAGTACATCAAAGTGGGGGGAGCCTTATCATAAAAAGGCGTAAACACCGGGAAGCCTAAGCCAAAGGAGCTAGTTCGTATGGATGCAATGGAGTTTTTTCAAAGCAGTGCTGGGGAGTGGCGTTCTCAGCGCAGCACTCACCACCTCGCTTTCCGCCAAGCGGAGATTGGGGATTCAAATATTCAGGTAACGGCGCTGGGTGCGGATGACGCGCGAGTCGCGGAGATTTGCAAGATGCACGAAGTCGATCCGAGCCGGGCTGCTGGGGGGGCTTTTGTGACTTGGCACGGCTCAATGGCGTGGGATAAGGATGATGAGAATCACAAGGGATCTACGGTGTTCGCGATCGTCCCCGATCCTGAAAATCCCCGGCAGGGTTTGATGTTGCGCGAACGCGGCTATGCGGAAATTGTGCCGGTGGCTGGCCGTTTTGAGATGGATGACGAGGATGCGCTGCTGCTGATTACGGAATACGAGACGATGAGTTCGATCGAGCGTTTCTGGTTTCCTAATCCGAACGTGCGGATGCGGACGAGTAGCGTAAAGCGCTTTGGCGGTTTCAGCACTTCGACTTTTTGCACCGAAATTCGGGTGCAACCAGACTCGGATGCAACATCAGAAGCAGCAGCAGATCAAGTACCCGCCAGCGAGTTTTATTCGGCTCTGGGCTGGTAATTTGGCTGTTGGCTGTTGGCTGTTGGCTGTTGACTGTTACTGCTGACTGCTGACTGCTGACTGCTGACTGCTGACTGCCCACTGACAACAGTCAACTGCCCACTGCCCACTGACAACAGTCAACAAATGTTACAGATTGTTGCAAAAATTCAGGAAAATCAGATTTAGATTGCGGGAATCCCCTAATCTGTATGTTGGTTAGTTGTATCCGTTATGCTGGCAGCTCACGGTGTCAACTATTTCTAAAATTTGAGATAACGGAGATTTTAACGTGGCGCTACCTTTGTTAAGCTACGCCCCCAAGAGCCAAAACCAGCGCGTTGCTGGTTTTGAAGTGGGGAGCGACGAGAAGCCCAGAATTTTCACAACTGAAAATGTGCTCTCGTCTGGAGACATGGAAAATTTGATTTGGGCTGGATATCGCCAGATTTACAGCGAACACCAAATCCTCAAGAGCAACCGCCAAAAGTCTTTGGAGTCGCAACTCAAGTTCGGCCAAATTACTGTGCGGGACTTTATTCGCGGTTTGGCGACTTCTTCTCCTTTCCTAGAGCGGAATTACCAAACTAACAGCAACTATCGGTTTGTGGAAATGTGCGTGCAGCGCATTTTGGGCCGGGATGTGTACAGCGAGCGCGAAAAGATTGCTTGGTCGATCGTGGTAGCCAATAAGGGGCCTCAAGGCTTTATTGACGAGTTGGTCAATAGCGATGAGTACCTGGATAAGTTCGGCTACGATACCGTACCTTACCAGCAGCGCCGAATTTTGCCTCAGCGAGTTGGAGGGGACACTCCTTTCAACTTGAAAACGCCCCGCTACGGTGAGTACCACCGTTCGCAGCTTGGCTTCCCGCAAATCATCTGGCAGACTGGCGTGCGCCGTTTTGTTCCTCAAGAACAGCAGGCGAAGGCTGGCGATCCGTCCAACTATTTGGGTATGGCACGCAATATGCCCCTGCCTGCTACTCCGCCGCAGCGCGTGTCTCTAGCTAATATCAATATCGACACGATGGTTCCCCGTCGCCGGTAATTGATGCTGTCTGATGCAATTATTTGTGTCGGGCGAGCGACTGAATCGATCGGCTTTTAGGCTGAGAGAGTTTTGAGTCTTGAGTTTTGAGGTTTGAGTTTTTTGATAAACTTGGAATCCAAAACTCGGGACTCATAATTTTTTGGAAAGAAGTTCGGCAACCAGCAATCTACAGGATTTAACCGATAAATATTAGACTTGAATATAAGCCCTTCTTCGCTCTCCTATCTTTAAATGTATCTGCGTACATCTGTTTTCATCTGCGGTTGCCATCTTACATCAAAGATTTAGGCAAGAATTTTAATCAAGAAAAAAGGAAGGGGAAAAAATGTTTATAGTAAAGACTTTACCAGTGTTAACTGCCCAAGATATCAAGCGTGAGAGCGCAATCGCAATATTTTTAGCAGGGTGTTGAATTGATCGGGCAAAGGTGCGATCGCCTCTATTAATTCTCCGGTTACGGGATGCTGCAATGTCAGCCGCCATGCGTGGAGGGCTTGTCCTGTTAAATTGACCCCGATAGAACGGTTGGAACTGTACATCGGGTCGCCGACAATGGGATGTTTTATTTCCGCTGTATGCACGCGAATTTGATGAGTGCGGCCGGTTTCTAATTGATAGTGCATTAAGCAATAGTTGCCGATTCTTTCTTTGATTGTCCAGTGAGTAACTGCGGGGCGACCGCCTTTTTCTACTGGTACTACTGCCATTTTTTTGCGGTCTGTGGGATGCCGGCCGATGGGTAAGTCTATTGTGCCTGTTTCGGTGTTGGGAGCCCCGTAAACTATGCCTAAATATTCGCGGCGGGCGGTTTTGGTTTTGAGTTGGGCTTGCAGGTGTTGGTGGGCGATGTCGGTTTTGGCGATCGCGATCGCACCTGTTGTATCTTTGTCTAATCTGTGCACGATTCCCGGCCGCTGAACTCCGCCTATTTCTGCTAGGGGACAGTGGGCTAAGAGGGCGTTGACTAATGTACCGTCTGCGTGTCCGGCGGCTGGATGGACGACTAATCCGGCTGGTTTGTTGATAATAATTAGGCTGTCGTCTTCGTAGAGAATGTCGAGGGGAATTGCTTCAGGCTGCAACTTTGTGGACTGGGTTTCGGGTAAAGTGAGGTGGATGCGATCGCCCGTTTTTACTGATATTTTTTTCGAGGTGCAGGTTTCGTCGTTGACTTTGACGTTGCCTTGTGATATGAGGCTTTGGATTCGCGATCGGGATAAGTCCGGTATCTGGTTTGACAGCCAAATATCTAATCGCTGATTGACATTACTGCGATCGAATTCCTCTGTATTTTCTACTGTGTAAATCTGTGCCGCAGTGTCTGTTTCTATCATTTACTTTTTACTATTTTTTGCCAAGTGTGTAAAGCAAATATCTTCATCATAACATCTGTGAGTTAGTTCGCGATCGCACGGGTAGCAAGAAACCAGTTTTTTTCACAGCAATACTTCGTTTCTGCCCGCAGATGGGGTAAAAAACCCGGTTTATTTGGTCGGAGTGGTTAAGTCGTTTGAGTATAATCGTCAATTCTATCGACAATTATCGCAGTGGCCGCAGCGCATTGATTTAGCTTCCTTGGCAAACCCAAAAGCTTGCAGCAAAAATTGCCACCTGCACTCGCGATGTTTGAGATATTTTGCCATTTCTTCCGCTGCGGAAAAATTTAATTTTTCCGCTTTTTGCTGGGGAGATTTATTGATCGCATAATTAAAAGGATCTTGCCATGTTAATTGTCCGCTGCTGTGCAAAATTGAAAGGGCGATCGCACTTTCGGGAAATTCGCGGGAAACTGCTTCTATATCGCCTTTAAGTGGCAGTTTTTTAGCTAATTGCTGAGCTTCTCGGTATTGCGAGCGCAATTTATCTTGAAAAAATTCCTTTCTTTGTTTATCTTCGGGATAAAGCAAACCCGTCGGTTCGCTAATCAATGTCAGGGCGATCGCCGATTTGCCGTCACGTCCGCCTCTACCAATTTCCTGAATGTATTCCGATAATACCAAAGGTGCTTGAAAGTGAACAACCCACCGGACATCTGGCTTGTTAATTCCCATACCGAATGCTGAGGTACAAGTCACAAATTTAAGCTCATTGTTCAGCCAAGCTTTTTCTATTTTTCTTCGTGATTCTGGACTTAAACCTGCATGATATGCTGCTGTTTCATAACCAGCATCTTCCAACAAATCCGCCAAGTTCTCGCTATATTTTCTAGTGCGGACATAGACTAAACCTGCTTGTTTTGGTCGAGCTTTAATAAAAGTTAATAACTGCTGTTTGCGTCCTCTCGGCGTCCAGACTGTTTGCACTTGCAGGTGCAGGTTAGAACGGTAGGGACTTAGCAGAAAGGCTTCGGGTTTTTGCAGTTGCAAGACATTTTTTATTGTCTGCTGTGCTTCCGGGTTGGCGGTAGCGGTGAAAGCTGCGATCGCAATTTTACTATTTGCTGGTTTAGCTTTCAACAAAGCAGGCCGCACTGCGCCCAAACGGCGGTAAGCTGGTCGAAAAGTATCGCCCCACTGCACTAAACAGTGAGCTTCATCTAATATTAAACCGTTGATTTGGATGTGTGGCTGACTGATAATTTCCCAAACTGGTTTGCTGAGTAATGTTTCGGGAGACAGGTACAGCAATCTTAATTTGTTTTGTTGCAGCGATTGCATAGTTTGTCGGCGCTGCGCTGTTGGCAATTGACTGTGGAGGAGGGAAGCGGGGAGATTGCGGTCGCGCAATTCTTGCACTTGATTTTCCATCAGTGCGACTAACGGCGAAACTACCAACGTTAAGCCTGTTTGTAACAAAGCTGGCAGTTGAAAGCAGATTGATTTGCCACCACCTGTCGGCATAATTATAATTGTATCTTTTCCTGCTAATAAACTACCGACGATTTCTCCTTGGGGTGGTCGAAAGTCGTCGTATCCCCATATTTTTTGGAAGGCAGCGCGGGCTTGATTTAATGATGTTGGTTCTGGTTGGTATTTCATTTGATTTATCCCCAAATTAGACGTAATGTGAGCAGTGCGTGCCCTACATAATTAAATTTTGTGTAAGTCCTGATGTACCAATAAACCGGGTGGTTGGTTTCATAGTATGCAAGTATCGAGCAGAATAAGTGTTAATTTAATAACAGTTAATAATTTTACTTTTGGAATTATGAACGCAAGCACGTTAAGCGAAGTTTTCAGCTATCGGCAAAAGACTTGTGATCTTTTGGATACCGCAGGTCTAGCAGAAGCAGTGCATGAAGATGGTTTTGCGCTGATTCCTGGTGTACTCAGTCCGTCGGAGGTGGCGCAAACCAAGGAAGCACTGGATCGCCTGCAACCCTTCGGACTCGATGGTAGCAGTTGGAGTGAATTGAACCAGCATTTTAAATGCGTTTTTAATCGCGATCGGCTGTGGCTTTCCTATGCCGATCGACCGGGTATAATTGAGTTAGCCGAAGCATTAATGGGCAGCGATTGCCATATTATCGGCATGACTGCGTGGAAAAGCGGGCCCGGTTATGATGGTTGGCGTGTCCACGTCGATCAGGTGTTTGTGCCCGTGCCCGAAAGCGTGTTTGCCGTTAGCGCAGCCCTCGGAGAGGATCGCACTTTTCAACTGCCAGTATGGATTTGTACAGCCCATTTCTATCTCAGCGACATCGCAGAAGACCTCTGTCCTACCTACATTATTCCTGGTAGTCACAAATCTGGTCGAAAACCAGAACGCGGGGAAGAAACTTGGAACGGACACTCCCCAGAACCAGTTTTGTGCAAAGCAGGAGATGTGCTGTTTTTCCGCAGTGAAATTTGGCACTCCGGCGGCAAAAATACGACAACAGATGGAACTCGCTACTTACTGCAAGTGCATTATTCCCACCGCAACATCGCCCAGAAATTTTCGCCTTGGCCGTGGCAGTTTAACCCCGAAATTATCGCTACTGCTACAGAACGGCAACTGCGGCTTTTAGGCAAACATCCTGAGTCAAATTACGGTTGAAATATATGATGAATTTGGAAAATTAAATTGCCTTCATTGCCTCGCCATAACAGGCAATTATCTGCGTTTATCTGCCTAGCATCGGCGGTTGACCGGCTCTATCAAAGATTTATGTAATTGCTCGTCTATTTTAGATTTTGAGTTTTGGATTTGAGACGATCGTTTATTCTAGAACCCTGCGAATCCCCGAATATCCTCAGCAATCCAAAATCCAAAATCCAAAATCTAAAATCGCCTAAGATTGAGCGTCACGGCGGCCGAGCTCGTACACGCCGCCGCCAATACAGGCGATCGTACCCATAGATACCGCCCAACCAGTACCCAGAGAAAATTCTACGCCCCAATTACACAATCCGCCCGCAATCAAAAACGGCACAATGCTCAACAGCGAAGCGTAAAAGGCATTTTGAGCTTCTCTGGCTTGGCGGGTTCTTTCAAACTCCGCTTCCGAGGTGTAGAGGGATCTCTCAGCAAAATTCATCCAGCGGTTGAGTTGCAGGATTACCCATTCTGTGAGGGGCGACAGACCCCAATACAGGGCCAAAGACCACAAGGACGCACCGGCGATCGCAGTTGCGTCTATGGCAAAACTAAAGGGAAAAATTTCAGTAAGCATTGCTTGATGTTTGTGATGAATTTGAGATTTTGGATAACATCCAAAATCCCCGAACTTAACTATAGTGTCAAGCAAAAGCTCGATCGAATTCAACCGCAGCACGAATTCCTCGGCAAATTTTTTTTATCACCCCTGGGCATTTACCCGGAAGCCTTGACACGGGTTTTGGATGGAGTAAGATACACGTTGTTGATAAACTGATTCGCGATCGCGGGTAGAGCTCAAAGCCAATCTTGCAGCGAATTGGCATAACTTAACATCTTGCACCTCAGAAACGGGATCTGGGGCCCGTTCCACAAAGAATGATTTTTTTGTGGGGTGGGCCGGAAAGCCCGCCCCTGAAAGCTTGATTGACAAAGGTGCAAGATGTGAGCCTAACAGACAACGCACACTCACACACACATTTAACTTTGAGCCGTGAAAAAAATCCTGCAAGACTCTAGAGGCCCACTGACGGCAAAACGCTTTTTTCGTCTCAGACAGATGCTGTTGCTGGCACTTTCGATCGGCATTGTGTTGATCAGCCCTTATTTACAGCAGCAGGTGGTCAAAGCTCAGTCAGGCTTACCAAGCAGAGTAGCGACGGGTAATTTGTGGCAAGAAGCTTCTTTTCCAGTCGAAAACTTTGAAACATACACTTCCGCCTTCGGCCCCCGTGGCGGGGATTTTCATTACGGTTTGGACATGGCGGCCCCGGAAGGCAGCTATATCCGCAATTGGTGGGGTGGCCAAATTGTGGAAGTTTGGGAAGATGGCCGATGCGGTACTGGTATGGTGGTGCGATCGGGAGATTGGGAACACATCTACTGTCACCTCCGAGGCCGAGTGCTAACGGCTAACGGCGGGCGTTATTATACCGATCGCGAAGGTACCTTGCAAATTTGGCAAGGTCAAACAGTGCCTGCGGGTGCGAGAATTGCCAGAGTTGGGATGACCGGCCGCACGAGTGGGCCTCACTTGCACTGGGGATTGAAGTACGGCGGCCGCTGGGTAGACCCGGCTTTGGTACTCCGGGAAATGTACGCACAACAATCTTAATTAGTCATTAGTTAGTAGTCCTTAGTCATTAGTGAGTAGTCATTTTTATTGGTTTGTAGTAAGGAATAAAGTCCTTATTTTTTCGATAATTAGGAATACAGTCCTCACTACAATTGAATAACTAATGACTAATGACTAATGACTAATGACTCTTTACGTTGGTGCCAACTCTTTTTTGGTCAACTCGGTGTACCGCTCGACAATTTGGCGGAATTCATCGCCGTCGAGCGTTTCTTCATCCAACAGCACTTCAACAAGCTTGTCTACCAAAGCGCGGTTTTCGCGGATAATTCGGCGAGCTTCTTCGTAGCAGTTAAAGGCAATTTCCCGGACTTGGCGATCGATCTTGATTGCCATTTCTTCGGAATACTCCGCTCGCGAATTCCAGTTCTGGCCCAAAAACACCTCATTGTTCGGACTTTCCAAAGCCACAGGCCCCAAATCCGACATTCCATAAAGCGTTACCATCTCCCTCGCGAGACTGCTAACAGCTTTGATATCGCCGCTGGCACCCATAGTTACTTCAGCATCGCCGTAAATTTCAGCCTCTGTCGCCCGTCCCCCCAAGGCTACTGTAATCTGGCTTAACAGCCAAGCTCGACTCCTCAAACCTTCACTATCGAGCATTTCGTCGTCGAGGGAAAACTTAGCAAAGCCTGCGATGCCGCCAGAACGCGGAATAATCGTTACTTTTTCAAGTGGATCGGCATTTTTGAGCATGGTCGCGACTAGGGCGTGTCCGACTTCGTGGTATGCTACTATCCACTTTTTCTTGCTGTCCAGCAGCGGGTTGAGCGTCAGCCCGATCGTGATCCTGTCGAGCGCGTCGTAAACTTCTAAGTTGCTAATAGTGTCTTTGCGACGCCGCGCGGTGAGAATTGCTGCTTCGTTGAGCAAGTTTGCCAAGTCAGCGCCGGAAAAGCCGGGAGTGCGACGGGCGATCGTGTCTAGGGCAACTTCTGGGTCGAGTTTTTTGTTGCGCGCGTGAACTTGCAAAATCCCTAAACGCCCTTTGTAACTGGGTAAATCTACCGTTACTTGGCGATCGAACCTGCCTGGCCGCAGCAGGGCGGTATCGAGTACGTCGGGCCGGTTAGTAGCTGCAATCACAATCACGCCACTGTTACCCTCAAAGCCATCCATTTCTGTCAGCAACTGGTTGAGAGTTTGTTCGCGTTCGTCGTTGCCGCCACCGATACCAGCGCCGCGCTGCCTTCCTACGGCGTCTATTTCGTCGATGAAGACGATGCAGGGCGAATTTTCTTTAGCTTTCTTGAACAAGTCGCGGACGCGGGAGGCGCCGACTCCGACGAACATTTCGACAAATTCGGAACCGGAGATGCTGAAGAAGGGGACGGCTGCTTCGCCTGCGATGGCTTTTGCCAGCATTGTTTTGCCGGTTCCTGGAGGCCCGATTAACAGAACTCCTCGGGGAATTTTGGCGCCGATGGCGTTGAAGCGTTCGGGTTTTTTGAGGAAGGTTACGACTTCTTGCAGTTCTTCTTTAGCTTCTTCGATGCCTGCTACGTCGTCGAACATCACGCCGGTTTTGGCTTCCATTTGGAAACGGGCTCTGGATTTGCCGAAGTTCATGGCATTTCCTTGAGATTGGGTCGATCGGCGCAGGATTGCCATCAACACTGCCAACACAGCAAAAATCACTAGCAAGTTTACTACTAAACTGACTGCGGCGGCGTTGTCGGCTGTTTGTTTGACTTCAAAGTCAATCTTTTTGGCGCGGATTTGCGAGTACAGTTCTCGGTTGTTGTAGTCGAACAGACTAACTGATTGGGTTTGATCGCTTTTTTGATTTTTTAGCCTAACCTTGGCAGTTTTTTGAGTTTCGTCTACTTCGATTTTACTGACTTGGCCTTTTTCTATGTTGTCGATCAGTTGGCTGTAACTCATGGTGTTTGGCGTGCTCTCGGCAAACACCGGGGTCGAGAGCAATATTCCTTGAGAAATCACCAAACTGCCCAGGATGCGCCAAAGATTCCGTCCTGGAATTGATTTTTTATGATTCTGGCTCGATTTGTCTTTGTTTACAGCTAGATGCCCCAGCCATGCGTGTTTCCAAGAATTTTTCATATTGCTTTGCCGCTTGTTGAATACTGCCAAGATTGACCGCTTGTGGTTTGCTACGTTCATTTATTTTAACAAGATGGCGGGTGTTGAATGGGTTGATCTCTCGCGGGGATCTTAAGATGCCCCTCAAAATAGTGGCTTGTGAACGAGCCGAGTCTGTTTTCCTTGACCGGGCTTATGATCACTCACCCCTCCTACCCATAACCTTCTGTTCTTCCTTCTATTTTCTACATCGGAAACTTTACTTGACAGTTGTCGATCGAACTTGCTATGTTAATCATACTCGTAATGAGTACGCTTTAGGGAATCAGTTTTTGTTTTTAAGTTTTATGGTAAAAATTGTCGGCATTGGTGGAAGTTTGCGGGCTGGCTCCTACAGCCAGTTAGCGTTGAAGGTGGTAGCAGAGAGGGCGCAGGCCCTGGGCGCGGAAGTTGAAATATTCGATTTGCGATCGCTCAAGCTACCCTTCTGCGACGGCGAGAATGATTATCTCGATTACCCGGATGTGGAAAAGCTGCAAAATGCGGTTAAGCAAGCCGACGGCTTGATTTTGGCAACGCCGGAGTATCACGGTAGCGTCAGCGGTGCTCTCAAGAATGCCCTGGACTTGATGAGTTTTGAGCATTTGGACGGGAAAGTTGCGGGTGCGATTAGCGTTTTGGGAGGGCAAGTTAACAGCAACGCACTCAACGATTTGCGAACCATTTTGAGATGGGTGCACGCTTGGGTAATTCCCGAACAAATTGCGATCGGACAAGCTTGGAAAGCTTTTAGTCCTGATGGTAAATTGTTGGATGAAAAACTGTCTGAAAGGTTCGACGAATTTGCTCGGAGTTTGGTAGAAAATACGCGGAAATTGCGAGGAATTTCGTAATTTTATCTCTTGCCAAATGTAGTCTAGGAGGCAACTGGCATAGTCTTTGGGTGCGTCCCATCCCCTAATTTCTGGATTTGAAGAGGTTTTGTCTCTAGCGCAGAGCAACCTACAAGCTGTAATCTTAACAGTCAACAGCCAACAGTCAACAGTCAACAGTCAACAGTCAACTGAGTTAAAACGGCATATCGATCATGTCTCCGAAAGGATGGGGTACGTCGATCGCGATTCTTCCGGGTTTTGACTCATATTTGTCTATCCACTTTTTGGCCAATTCCAAAGCTTCCTCCTCAGTCTTGGCATTTTGGACGGCGACGTGACGGTTGCCGCGGCTATCCCAAACCTCGACGTAGAAGACTTTCTGGGATTGAATAATCCAACCTTTATAAGTGTCTGCTGGTTCCATAGTTAGAATCCTAAAATAATCGGGTGGGGAGTTCCACTGGCGAGCTAATTGTAAATATTGCCCTGCATAAAATGAATTTTACGGGGGTTTCTATAGTATTTTTGGAAAAAAGTCAGTTTTACGGTTAACCTCATGACTAGACTCCTCAAGCAATTATTTAACTGGAGAAAATATCTCCAACCTTTGGCGGCGGCGCTTGCGATCGCCCTAATCGCATCGCAGATGGCGGTATTACCGGCATTGGCGACTGGCGTGTACGAAATGCCGGTGTTGTCGGCGGGCGATCGTACTTGGGTGTTCGACAAAGGCGACGTGCTCAGCCGCAGCAGCGAAAGCAATATCAGCAGCGTGCTCGACAACCTGGAAAACAAAACAGGGAAACAAGTCAGGTTGGTCACCATCCACCGCTTAGACTACGGCGAAACGACTGCCACTTTCACCGACCAATTGTTTGAACAGTGGTTTCCTGCAAAAGAAGACCAGACTAATCAAATTTTACTCGTTCTCGACACTGTTACCAACAGTGCGGCAATTCGGACGGGGGAAGGGGTGAAATCCCTGCTAACCGATGAAATTGCCCAGAGTGTGGCTGGGGAAACCGTGCAAGTGCCGCTGCGGGAAGCGAATAAATACAACGAGGCATTTGCGGCTGCAAGTACGCGCATTGCAACTGTTTTGTCGGGCGAACCCGATCCGGGTCCTCCTGAAGTTGTTGACAACATTCAAGTTGAAGGCACGTTTAAAAAAGCTGAAGAAACAGACCAAGGCAATGCCACAGTTGTTGTGGTTGTGCTGTTGGTGTTGGCGACAGTGATTCCGATGGTGACTTATTTCTGGTATCAAGGTTTTTCGTGATCGGGTGCTGATAAATTCGATCGGTTGCCGTTTTGTCAAGAAATTCTGGCGCGGCTGGACTAATCTTGAACGTATTCTCGATCGCTCAACAATGCAATTTCTGCCCGTACAAATTCCCGTCCCAGATAAGCCGCGTGATCTAACATTGTCACCGGGCTGGGGCGGGTTTCTTCTAGGATTTTGACACAAAGTTCTTTGGCGGTTCTAGCGGTAAAAAGTGTGGCCTCAGTGCGTTCTACTTTGCCACGGGCGGGGATGGGTTTACCAGTTTCGGGATCGACTGCGAGGCCGCGATCGTCGATGATGTTGGTGAAGTGTTTGGCACAAATTAAGCTGGTTTCGCGATCGAGATAGATGATGAAGTAGCCGCCTGGATCGAGGTCGAGGTGGCGTTTGGATAGGCTGTCATCGATTGCGGTGAGATTTTCCAAGGTTTGACTCATGGTTGGTGAAAGGAAGTAAACAATAGCTATATTTTTTTTGCTATTTCTAGTTTAGTCGGCTGCGGGACAAGTTTGGCAGGTTGGTTGGTTGAATGCGGGGGGAAGTTTCGGGCGATCGACATTCTACGCGATATCTGTGGGGACAGGGCATTGCCGTGTCCGGCTCTCGGTTGTGCGACTTTTAATGATTGGTATAAGATTGAGGACTGTAGAAAGATTTGTTGAAGTTGATAGAATGAACCGCAGAGAGCGCAGAGAACGCAGAGTAAAAAAAGAGCTATAAACAAAATATGTTATCATTGGGTTGAGTAATATTTTGCATTAAATTATAAATGAAATTTATAGATTTATTTTCAGGAATTGGAGGTTTCAGACAAGGTTTTGAAAAACAGGGCTTTGAATGCGTTTTTTCCTGCGAAATTAACAGCAAATGCCGAGAAGTTTACACGGATAATTTCGGTGAGATTTCTTTTGCAGATATAAGTAAAATTAATCCCATCGAGTTAGAAGACTTTGATATTTTAGTCGCCGGGTTTCCGTGCCAACCATTTAGCATCTGTGGCAAGAAGCTGGGTTTTGAAGATACTAGAGGTACGCTATTTTTTGATATTTGTAAAATTATCAAAATAAAGCAACCTCAAGTAATTGTTCTCGAAAATGTCAAGCACTTAATCCATCATGACAAGGGAAATACCTTAAAAGTAATTATTGCGACTCTGGAAGATTTAGGATACAGCGTGAATTACAAAATGCTGAATGCTAAAGACTTTGGAATTCCTCAACATCGTGAAAGAATATTCATTATTGCAACTAAAGGTAAAGAATTTAATTTTTCTCGACTTAAAAGCAAGTTTCCTCCGCAACTCAGGGAATTTCTAGACGAGACAGAGGACTTTGAAATATTGGACAAATCCGAGTATACTTTAATTGAGTCTCCGAGAAAGCAAGATTCGGGACTTTTGTTTGTAGGTTACAGAAATAAAGGTACTTGGAAAACTGGCGTGAGGCCAAATACAGAACATTTATCGAGGGTTCACAGACAGCCTAATCGAATTTATTCGGTAGATGGAGTGCATCCGACTATTCCTTCGCAAGAAACATCTGGCAGGTTTTTTATCTACATTCCTGAGCAAGATATGGTGAGAAAGTTGACGCTGAAGGAATGTTACCGTCTTATGGGTTTTCCTGAAGATTTTAAAAGTTATCCTAGTGCGGGGGAAAGTTACAAGCAAATTGGGAATTCGGTTTGTGTGCCGGTGGTAGAGGCGATCGCGAAAGAAATATTAAGTCAAAACTTATTGTATGATGAAAAGAAGGAACTACAAAGATGTCCCGACTCCCGACTTCTGCAATCAGTTGGGACTCTAGTTAACACTATTACTTGAGATTAATTTTGTTATTAAACAATTTTAGCATTAACCAAGCGCTAACTTTCAGCTATAATATAAGTCACCCAAGATAGATATAGTCGTCATGGAAGAATTACTCACCTTAAAAAGCTTACTGCTAAAAGGGGATATACCTGGGTCATTAGCTATAGTTGAAGAACTAGAAGAAATGAGCAAAAAAGACATCATTAAAACTATTCGCAGCTATGCAGTGATTTTACTATTGCATCTGATTAAACAGCAAGCTGAAAATCGCACAACTCGCTCTTGGGATATCTCGATTCGTAACTCGGTTCTAGAAATTCAGGAGGAAAATAAGCGACCCAGAGGCGCGGGATTTTACTTACCTATAGAAGAGTTACTCATTGTTTTAGAAATGGCGTATCGACAAGCTATTAACAAAGCTTCCCTAGAAGTGGAAGAAGGGCGTTATGAACCAAGAGAATTGTCGCAGTTAGTGAATCAAGAGGCACTTATTAATCAAGCAATGACTTTAATTTCACAAGAAGCTGAAGATAAGGAATAAAGTTACCCAAAGTTAGGAGACGGCAATGCCGTCTCCTCGATTTTTGTAAGGACACGGCACTGCCGTTTCCCTACTTGATTAGGCGGGAACTTGGATTCTTTCGGTGCCGGCAAGTTCAAAGGCTGCGTGAATTGCCTTCAAAGCAGTTACTCCTTGTCCTTCATCCACAACGCAGCTAATTTTAATCTCGGAAGTGGCAATCATTTGAATGTTGATTTGCTGGCGAGAAAGCGCTTCAAACATCTTTGCGGCTACTCCCGGATGCGCTACCATCCCGGAACCGACAACGCTAACTTTGGCAATTTGTGTATCGACTGCTACTTCGCCCCATCCGAATTCTGGGGCGGCTTTTTCGAGGACTATTTTAGCAGCTTCGGCGTCGATTTGTGCGACGGTAAATGCAATGTCGCGAGTTAATATGCCGTCGATATTGTGGCAGCGCTGCGACTGAATAATTGTATCTACGCTGATATTTTCCTCGGCTAAAAGCCCGAACAGTTTTGCTGCTACTCCGGGTCGATCGGGCAATTGGCGAATTGCTAGACGCGCTTGATTGAGATCCAACGCAACGGCGCGGACTGCAGGCGGTTTTTGGGATGATGAACGCAGCCCAATAGGGGAGTTGGCAACATCAAATGTTTTGCAGAGTTCGGCAACTGCCCGATCGCAATCTTCGGCATCGATCGCACAACTAACTTTTACCTCGGATGTGGAAATCATTTGAATGTTAATTCCCGCATCCGCTAAAGTCTTAAACATCTGTGCGGCTACCCTAGGACGACCGATCATTCCCGCACCCGCAATGCTAACTTTAGCTATTGGCCGCTCTTCTGCTTTCACTTCCGGTTCTCCCAATTCTGGGCGAGAATTCTTGCCGAGGGTGGGGATAATTGCATCTGCAACGGCGGTGGCTTGTTGCAGAGATTTTCGCGTCACGGTGAAGGCAATATCGTTAGTATTTCCTTCATGAATTGACTGGATAATTAAATCAACATCGAGGTTTTGTTGGGCGATCGCCCCAAACAACCGCGCTGCTACTCCGGGGCGATCGGGCAAACGCAACAGCGACACCCCTGCCTGATCCAAGTCAAATTCCACCGCATCCACCGCTGTTGCGAGCTCCAAACCCTCCAAAGGCCGAAGTTTCGGTGGTGGGGACACTACCCGCGTACCGGGGGCGTCACTCCAGCTAGAAAGCACTACCAGGGGCACGCCGTAATTTTTGGCAATTTCTACAGCGCGCGGGTGGAGGACTTTTGCGCCCAAACTCGCCAATTCCAGCATTTCGTCGCAAGTGATTTCGTCCATCAATTGGGCGTCGGCAACCAAGCGCGGATCTGTAGTCAGAATTCCGGGCACGTCGGTATAAATTTCGCACCTGTCGGCCCGCAGCGCTGCGGCGAGGGCCACTGCTGTCGTGTCGGAACCGCCACGTCCCAAGGTGGTAATTTCCAATTCTCCGGCTTCGGCAATGCCTTGGAAACCCGCAACCACAACGACTTTACCGCTTTTTAACTGACTCTCCAGCCGATTGGGATCGATCCGCAAAATCCGGGCGCGGGTGTGGGCGGTTTCGGTGACAATGCCAACTTGGGCGCCGGTGAGGGAAATTGCGGGCTGTCCCATTTCCTGCAATGCCATGCTCAAAAGTGCGATCGAGACTTGTTCCCCAGTGGAAAGCAACATATCCATTTCCCGCTTGTTGGGATTTGGGGAAATTTCCTTGGCGAGTTTAACTAAACCGTCGGTGGTTTTGCCCATTGCCGAAAGTACGACAACCAGAGAGTTGCCTAGCTGTGCTGTTTTTACAACTCGTCGGGCTACTTCCAGAATGCGCGAGACTGTACCAACCGAGGTTCCGCCATATTTCTGAACAATTAGTGCCATAGGACTTACACAAAAAGTGATGCAATACTTAAGTTAATATACGCAAATTTTCGCTCTTGACCGATGAATGTTTATATCGTTTCTGAGGAGCCTGCTAGGCGATCGGGTTTTTACAGCACATTATATTCCTAGGGACACTGAATTGTCGTGTCCCTATCGGAACCTGCGACTTATGCGAATTTAGCTTTTTGATTGAAGAATTGCGAATGACTTATGAAGATCTCAAACCCGATAGTCCTTAGTCATCGCCAATCTAAAATCTAAAATCTAAAATCTAAAATTGTATTACCCACATTCTAACTCAGGCAAACGCGCTTCTAAAGCTTGAATTCCCAGCTCAGCTTCTATGCGCCTTTTGCGTTCTCGTTCTGTCGCCAATTTGGCTTGTTCTGCCCGTTCCTCGGCCGCCTGCAGCAAATTCCCGGAAGCATCCCACCAGCGCTGCCAAGGCAACTCTACGCCCTGATAAGCCCCTTGCCAAATGCCTAATTCCACTCGTATTTGTGCGATCGGGTAATGTCCGCGCTGATTTTGTGGGACTAACTCGAAGCGATCCTCTACCAAATGATAAACTTCAACTTGTGCTTTTGTGACTTCATAAATGCCGTAAAAAGCAGGTCGAATTATCCGTTCGTAAATCCAGAATTTGCCCTCGCGAGGAGTCCTATCTCTTTCTTCACTTCCATCGCCAGAAACAAATTCAAGTACAATCAGAGGCGGCATTAATTCCTGCCACATGACATAGGAGCGGCGCAGATTTCCGTCAAGAGTTGGCGGCACGTCTGGCACGTAAAACCAATCAGGTGCTTCGGCTCCTCTTTCTGGCGGTTCCGGGGGTTGGGCTACTCGCCAATAAATACCGGAATCTTGACCGATGCAGTATTGCCCGTCGGGATGAATTTGGTCTAAAATTGGTCTAATTGATGTTGTTAACAGGATGCTTTGAGGATGTTCTTGAAAGTTTTCCCCAAAAGTACCGTCGGAGTCTGGTAATTGAGTGTGGTCTAGGAAATCTGTGGCTAGAATTTCTGATGTTTCGGTGACACTCATGTTGACATCTTGAATGTTTGAAAATTATACTTATAATTGGTAAAATAGAGATTAATTATGCTATTATGTTGGGACCAACCTCCGATTGCTATATAGAAAATTTTAAATAATATGAGTCAGTACAAGTTAATTATTTTTGACTTCGACGGCACTTTGGCAATTACTCACAAAGCTATTGTATTTTGCTTTACCAAAACTTTTGAAACATTCCATATTACCCCGCCTGCTGCTGATACTATTATAAGTACGATCGGCATCAATTTACCAAATAGTTTCAAAATCCTCCATCCGGGGATCGAGGAAAGCGCAATTCCTGAATGGGTTGAAACTTACCGATCTTATTATCGGACGGAAGGTGAAAAGCAGGTAGAGTTATTTACCGGGGCAAAGCAAGTCTTGCAGTTGGCGCGTCAGTCGGGATTGAGCCTGGTAGTTTTCAGCAACAAACACGTTAGTTTTGTGAAAGCGTTACTGCAAAAATTGAAAATTTACAGTTTTTTTGATTTAATTTTAGGTGACAACGGAGAAATAATTATGAAACCAAACCCGGCTGTTTTTCACTCGATTATTAAACCGCTGTTCCCAGAGTTGGATAACAGTCAATTTTTAATGGTGGGCGATACAGCGATTGATTTGCTGTTTGCTAAAAATGCTGGGATAGATGTTTGTTGGGCGGCTTACGGATATGGCGATCGCACTCAGTGTCTCGACCTAGAACCGACTTTCGCGATCGACGATATTTCGGAACTTGCTGTGTTCGTTCAAAATTAATTTTTTCTCGGTTTGTTTGAGAGAAGAGTTTGAATCATTTAACTATAAAATATTTAATTATTTTTTTTACTAGAGCCGGATGAGTAATTTTTTATTTAAGTGAAAAAATAAATTACCGAACTTGTAATCCGCCCAAACCCTGCCAAGCAAACCATACCAAAGATAGAGTGATCCCTGGAACAGCTATTATAAATTAACAAGTATGATTCCTTTGAAGGTAGAAGGCACAAGGCAGAAGCAAATAGGAAAAAAACGAGGAAAGCCAGATTTTTTTTAGGTAGGATTTACCGCCAAATTTCTGCATAATAGCCTTCTAACTCCTGCCTGTGGAAAACAGGCAATTCTGTTAAACTTTAGGGTGTGCTGCCAGTCGGGTTCGACAATAAACTAAATTTATAGAAACTCATGCAGATCGATAGAAGCATTCCTTCTGAAACGTTATCGCCGACTCGCACTGGCGGCAACGCACCGAATTTAATAGAAGAAGTATTTCGTCTGTACGATCGCGCCCTGGCAGCTACCAGCAACGGCATCGCGATCGCGGATGCTACCCGGCCGGACAAGCCTATAGTTTACTGCAACGGGGCTTTCGAGCGGATTACAGGCTACGATCGCAGCGAAATAATCGGGCACAACTGCCGCTTCCTGCAAGGCCCGGATACCGATGGCGCTGCCCTCGATCGAATCCGCGTCGCCCTGAAAGAACAACACGACTGCAAAGTAATTCTGAAAAATTACCGCAAAGACGGCACCCCCTTCTGGAACGAACTCACCATCTCGCCCGTGCGCGACAGCAGCGGACTCGTTACCCACTTCATCGGCGTCCAATCTGATATCACAGATCGCTTCCAAGCAGAAGAAGCCCTCAAACAAGCCGAGGCAAAATACCGCAGCATCTTTGAAAACGCCACCGAAGGCATCTTTCAAACCGCCCCAGACGGGCGCTACCTCAGCGCCAACCAGGCACTCGCCCGAATCTACGGCTACGATTCCCCGTCAGAACTGATCGCAAAATGTTCGGCAAAAAACCTTTACGCCGATCGCACCCGCCGCGCTTCCTTCATTGCCGAAATTAGCCAAAACGGCTCCCTGAAAGAGTTTGAGTCCTGCGTTCGCCGCAAAGACGGCAGCAATACCTGGATCTCGGAAAACGTGCGCGAAGTCCGCGACGAAGACGGCGAACTCCTTTACTACGAAGGAACCGTCGCCGAAATCGCCGATCGCAAGCGCGCCGAAGCAGCCCTGCGAAATCAAGAATACTGGCTGAAAACCGCGATCGACGCCGTGCCCGACGCGATCAATCTCACAGACAGCGAGGGGCGGTGGCTGATTGCCAACGACTGCGCCCTCCAACTTTTGGGCTGGGAAACCGCAGACTACCAGGGCAAAACTACTGCCGAACTCGCTGCCGTCGCCACTCCGAGAGTCAAAGAAATCCTGTTAACTTGGCAGGAAACCGACGAAACCACATGGCAAGCAGGCACTCTTACCTCTAGCCGCCAAATTGTCTCCTTGCCCACAGGCGGCAGCAATTTGTTTGAAGTGCGGAAAGTCCCGCTGTTCAACCCCGACGGTTCGCGCAAAGGTTTGGCAGTCGCAGGGCGAGACATCACGCAGGAAGTGGCAGCGGATGCAGCTTTGCGAGACAGCGAACAGCGGTTTCGGGCAATTTTTGAACGCGCTGCCATCGGCATGGTAGTCGCTACCCTCGAAGGTGTTGCGATCGCCACTAATCCGGCATTTCAAGCTATGCTGGGGCGATCGGAAGCTCAACTGCGGGGTTTCGGCCTCGACGACTGCGCGCACCCGGAAGACGCACAAGTTTCGCGCGAGTTGCGCCAACAATTGGCCGCGGGTTCCCGCGAAGCTTACCAAATCGAGAAGCGCTACCTCCGCCAAGACGGCAGCATCAGGTGGGGACGCCTCAGCGCCTCTGTCATCGACAGCAGTCAGGGAACGCCACAGTTTATTTTGCAAATGGTAGAGGATATTACCGATCGCAAACAAGCTGAGTCAGCTTTGTTGCAAAATGAGGCTAAGTGGCGATCGCTAATTCTCAACAGTTCGGACATCATTACTATTCTCGACAAAAGCGGTCGCATTGTTTACGAAAGCCCTTCTGTAGAAAGAGTTTTAGGCTACGAACCCGATGAAGTCGCCAATCTTATTGCCCTCGATTTCATCCACCCTGACGACCTGCCCTCGGTGATATCCTACGGCGAAAAACTGCTCGCAAATCCAGGCGATCCGATCGCCCTAGAAGGACGGTTCCGCCGCGCTGACGGTTCTTGGTGTTTTCTCGAAGGTGTGGGCATCAACTTGCTAGCAGACCCCAGTGTGAGGGGAATTGTGATCAACTCCCGCGACATGACGGCGCGCAGGCAAGCAGAGTACCGCCTCAGCAAAATCAACGAGTGCTTTTTGGGATTCACCACCGACGCTGCTGACAACATCCAGCGCCTGACATCCTTAGCCGGCGAGCTTTTGGGCGGAAGCTGCGCCATCTACAGCCATGTCGGTGACGGGCTGCTGCGCGCGATCGCAACTTGGCAAGCGCCGCCGGACTACCCGCAGGTCGATCGCGCCGAAGGCCACATCTGCACCGACGTATGCAACAAAGGAAGCGATCGGGCTGTGGCTATTCCTGACTTGCAGAACACGATCTACTGCCAAACCGATCCCGCTGTCATCCGCTACCAACTGCAAAGCTATCTGGGGCAAGCAGTGCGGCTGGGCGACAATTACGTGGGTGCGCTGTGCGTTGTCTACACTGAGTTGATCGCGCCCACAGAAGCCGATTGCAAGCTGATTGGAATTATTGCTGGGGCGATCGGAGTTGAGGAAGAACGGGCCGCCGCCGCCGATCGCGATCGGCAAAAATCCCAAGAACTGCAAACAGCTTTGTACGAATTGCAGCAAACTCAAATGCAGTTAGTACAAACCGAAAAAATGTCTTCCCTCGGACAGGTGCTAGCAGGAATTGCCCACGAAATTAACAACCCAGTTGGCTTTGTCGCCGGCAACCTCTGCCACGTCCGAGGCTACGTTCTCGACTTGTTAGAAATCGTACAGGTGTATCGAGAAGAGTACCCAAATCCCCCAGAAAAAATTCAGCAACAAGCTGAAGATATAGACTTAGAATTTCTAGCAGAAGACCTGCCAAAATTGCTCAGTTCTATGCAGACAGGATGCGAGCGCATTGTAGAAATTATTCAAACTCTTCGCAATTTCTCGCGGGCAGACGAAGCTAAAATTAAGACTGCCGACATTCACGAAGGTTTAGAAAGTACCTTGTTAATGTTGAACACCCGGCTGAAAGCCAAGGCCAAATGGCAGGGCATTAAAGTCATCAAAGAATACGGAGAACTGCCGCAAATAAACTGTCATCCCGGACTGTTAAATCAGGTATTTATGAATGTATTGGCAAATGCGATCGACGCCTTGGAAGAAAGCAGCAGCCAAGCAAAAGACACCGGAAATTCTATCTTTCCTACTATTACCATTCAAACGGCAACGATTGATGACAAGAGCATTTTAATTCGGATCAAAGACAACGGTCTGGGAATTCCAGAAGATCAGATTGTGCGTTTGTTTGACCCATTTTTTACCACAAAACCCGTAGGTAAAGGCACAGGTTTAGGTTTATCAATTTCGCACCAAATTGTCGTTGAAAAACACAACGGCACATTGCAGTGCCTCTCGGAACCCGGTAAAGGCACTGAATTTATCATCGAAATTCCAATTCGTTGACATCAGGACGACGCTAATCAGGATATCATGCTTGATATGACCGATATTGATCCAAATCCGCTTTAAAAACCCCTTGATAAGACTGGTTAAAACCGCTCCACCCCAATCGAAGTCACAGTCCAGACTGACTAAGAAATAAACGGGGTATTTAAGCCGGATTTGGTATTAGAGGAACAGGAGAGGCAACAAGTGGTTTGATATCAAATCTGTTAGCAGTGGAATTATTCCTACCTCTTCTCTTCATCTGCATGAATTAGCGTTAATCCAGTGTCATCTGCGGTTAATAAATTCTCTTTTTTAAACCGCAGATACAGGCAGATAAACACAAATTAACGCAGATAAATTATCTCAATTTCGATTGCACCATCCATGCGTGATTGTTGACCCTTCGGCTTCGCTCAGGGCATCGCTGTGGACTGGATTTGACGGCTGACGATGCAACCGGAAGTGATATGACACCCTACCCTAACGCCGTAAGATGCTTCAGGCACACCCTACATATAGCAGTTTTCAACGGAGTCAGCTAATCTCCAGTCAGCACCTCATTACCGATTATTAATGTGTAGCTGACTCAACTGAAAAATACTATAATTAGGTTCAAGTCAGCCCTAATTTACTTAAAAACTAAACTGCGTCCGCAAATTGCCCACAAAAATTGTCGGGTTGTTATCGAAATTATTGGCATTGCTGATCGCATAAAATGCCGGTACGATTGAAATATGGTCGGTGAGAGGCAAATAATAAGTTGCCTCAATTTCGTACTGCGTGCCGCCATTCCCTCCGCCAGAAACTAGAAACCTCCGACCGCCAGTAAAGTCAAAAGGTACTAAATATGACACCGTAAGCAAAGCTCCTTCTTTGAACAAATCGGGAAATGCAAGTCCTAACTGATAAGATTGATTTTTGATCGTGCCGTCGGGTCGGTTAGTCTTGGGAAATATATTGGTTTCGGCGTAGCCGTAGCGGCCGAAAAGACCAAAGCGCCGAGCGACTAACCAATCGAAATTGAAACTATAAGTATTCGCAGTCGCATTCCCCAGGCGACCGCCGAAACCGTCATCTGCCACACCGTTTAACGGCTTGCTGTTAGGAGATCCAATTAAGCCACCGATTTGCTGGATGTTGGAACGGCTGTACAAAAAGCGCAAATTAGTCCGATCGCTAGGACTGAATGTTAATTCTGCTGTAGTCGTATTCGTGCCGCCAAACAAGCCTTGAGACGGATTGGAAGCGGAATTAAAGACGGAAGTGGGCAAAAACTCCGTACTCTCGCCCAAGTAGCCAAAACGCAGTTTCAATGCGCGCGCGATATCCCACAAAACCAAAGCACCTGCACCGCGTCTGGTAGCGCTTAACAAAGGGCTGTTGTTAGAATTAAAGCTGCTCGCACCGTCTACGAAAAAGTTAAACCTGTTGTTGTCAAAGTAGCGGTAGAAATTAATCCTCGGCCCGACTACTACTTGCAAGCTGTTGCTAAGCGGGAACCGATAGGAAAGTTCCCTCAAGACAACTTCATTGGAATTTCCTCCCGCAGTTTGATCGAGAAAAGGAGTACCAAATGTATTGAAAAAGCCCGTAGAAGTATATTGATTGGCTGGGGAATTACCGTTACCTACCGCTAGCTGTGTAATCAATTCGTCTTTCCCTGTAAACGAAGTAGTGAGAGTCAACCAAACTAACTGGCTAAAAGTAATTTCTGGGTCGTCCACTCTCTGCACAATTGGTCTGTTGGTGACAGGATCGCGTCCGGCTACTCGATCGAGCGGAGCAGCATTTCCATTTATTGCTTCAACTCGGACTCGCTTGCCCGCAAAAGCTCCACTCAGGTTAAACCAAGCAAATGCGTTTAGTTTAGTCGTAGTTGAAAATTGGTTGGCTTCCAATTCGGCAGTGCGGGCTTCTAAAGCATCTACTCGACCGCGCAAAGTAGCTAATTCTGCTGCAAATTCTTCTTGCAATCTTTGCAAAGTAAGTAAATCTTCTCGCTGGACTAAATTACCAGTAGAACCGCCAAGTTGTTTGGTAATTTGGTCTAAGCAAGCGTTTAATCCGGCGGCGAATTCATACCGAGTCATTGCTCGATTGCCTCGGAATGTGCCGTCTGGATATCCCGCAATGCAGCCGTATCTTTCTACTAGGGATTGCAAGGCTTGAAAAGCCCAATCGGTGGGGCGCACGTCGGACAGTTGGGAAACAGAGGTGACTTGTGCTGCGTCTTCTTGTATGCTGAGGTCATCAGCGGTGCCTGTCTCGCTGCTGATGTCGGCAACTTTGCTGGTTTCAGCAACTTCTTGAGACTGAGGAGAGTTGGCAATTTCTAACTCCTGGGGGGGCAATTCGCGAATTGCCCCCGTTATTTCTGGGGCTGTTGTTGCACGATCGACTGTTGCTATATCGGTTTCGGGTAAAGCACGATTCACCCATGCTGCATCTGTATCGGGTAAAGGGCGATCGACTGTTGCTATATCTGTTTGAGGTAAAGCGCGATTCACCCATGCTGCATCTGTATCGGGTAAATGGCGATCAATTGCTGATTTAGTCTCTGCGATCGCAGCTAACTGCGGTATCTCAATCTTAACTGCTGCCAGCGCTGCGTCTGGGGTAGCCTCCGGGACGGCACTCGCTTCTAGCGCAACTTCGGGAGTTGAGGTATCCTGAATTTGAGCTGTTGCGGCGATCGGCCCCAAAGGCACTGCCGCACCAGAAATCAAGAAAGACAGCCAAAAAGCTTTAACGGAGGTTGAATTATTCACCATAAAACTCACACCACTTATTGAAAATTAAATTTGGCCAATCTTAAACGATAAGCTTGGTTATAAATGTGTTTGGTTTAACAAATTCTTATAAATAGTTAAAATTATTTTAGGAAGCGAGCGATTCCCAATCACTAATGACTGATGACTACTGACTACTGACTACTGACTAATTCCCAAAATGAAGTTTTTATTAGTTACAGATTTAGACCACACGCTAGTCGGAGATGACGAAGCAACTCAAGTTTTAAACCAGCGCTTGCAATCAAAGCGCTCGCAAATTTGTTTGGTTTATGCTACCGGGCGTTCTTATGCTTCAACTTGCGAATTAATTGCCCAAAAGCAACTGCTAGCACCCGACTATTTGATCGCAGGTGTAGGCAGCGAAATTTACCAAGACGGAACCCTCGACTTAGATTGGGCGGAATATCTTTCTCAAGACTGGGATAAAATGGCGATCGCCTCTTTAGCTCAGCAGTTTTCCCAGCTTAAACCCCAATCCTTAAAAGAACAAAATCCTTGGAAAATCAGTTATTGTGTAGAACCAGCAACCGAAAGCCGCTCGACTCTCCAGGAATTGCAGCAAAAGTTAACTCAATCGGGACTGGCAGCTCAAATCATTTTTAGCAGCAATCGCGATGTGGATATTTTACCGCAGACTAGCAATAAAGGCAATGCCCTTACTTATTTACAAAAGCGCCTACAAATTCCATCTGAGGCAACATTAGTTTGCGGTGATTCTGGCAATGATATCAATATGTTTGAACAGGATGTCCGGGGAGTAATCGTCGCTAATGCTCTGTCAGAACTCTTAGAATGGCATCGCGAATGTGGCACTGAAAATCATTATTTAGCAGGTTCTGCTTGCGCTTGGGGAATCATGGAAGGAATGGCATATTTTTGGGAATTATGATTGCCAAAAATCCGGTTTGGTTTGTAGTCAGCAGTGAAGTCCTCATATAAATCACAGGACTGAAGTCCTCAGTACAAACGCAATACGGTTCACTTAAGACAGATCCCCCCTAACCCCCCTTAAAAAGGCTACCGTGTACACACAAGTTGATTCTGAGCTAGTTTCCATCCCAAAAAGATGGATTCAAACTGTCGGAGTCCATGAA
>NZ_JAUBQW010000049.1:0-40189 GCF_036701485.1 Microcoleus sp. Pol11C3
TCTCTATTTTCAGCGCGGCTTCTTGGCTCTATCCTTTATGCAGCAAGCATTATAGGTACGTTGTCACCCGCTAAGGCGAATCACAAACTAGACTAAAAACTGCACCGCAGACGTACCTCGCGGGATTTTTTGCCAAAAACAAAGCCCCCTAGAAGGAGGGGGCAAAATTGAGTTATAGGTTTGCGAGTTGTATTTGGCGGGTCGATCGCACAACCCGAAAAAGAAGCAGCATTCGCACCTGCCCTCAACTACCAAAACTCAAATTTTCAGTCTCAAAGCTTAGTAGCGTCGTGAAGAGCGATCTTTGTCGCCCCAGCCACCGCCGCCGCCCGACGAGCGTTTGTTGTCTTCGCGAGGTTTGGCTTTGTTGACTTTCAAGTCGCGGCCCATCCATTCAGCACCGTCTAGAGCTGCGATAGCTGCTGCTTCTTCTGCCTCGCTTGCCATTTCCACAAAAGCAAAACCCCGCATCTTCCCTGTTTCCCGGTCCATTGGCACTTGAACGCGGCTTACAGTACCGTATTCGGCAAATACTGTGGTGAGGTCATCTGACGATACCTCATAAGAAAGATTACCCACGTAAATCGACATAAAATCTCCAGAATCATTAGGGTGCAGAGATTTAGATTCGGAGAGACGCTTGTAAATAAACACCAACAAACTACGCAACCGAATTTAATTCTTGGAAAACCACTATAACATGAAGCCAGTAGAATCAGCAATAATTGTCTATCATAATTTTCAATTTAGGGTGCCGAGCGGGCAATCGGCAACAGAAAGTATTCATGATAACTGACATCTTACACTCTTGCCGTCATCCGCTTGGTTTCTTGCTGCTGGATCAAGACCAGAGCCGAGATTTTTGTCGCTGTTACCCGGTTAATTGGGTCTTATTGAGAACAGTGCGTGAGATCAGTTATAACTGACATCAGGCATTTTTCTGGAACAGCCAGGCCTCCTGCATATTCCACCAGATATCAATGTTTTGAGTCGCAGATTCATCTTCTGATTAGTTAATGTTTGCCGATAATTCATATTATTTCCTATCCAAAAACGGCCCTACCAACCTGCTCAGGTTTTTTTAATGGGCAGGATATTATGACTTCGTTGAGCGAATTTTATCGGGATATAGCAATACTATTTAATTGGTGAATTAGATTTTTTATGCACCACAGAGGGCGCAGAGAACGCAGAGGAAGAGAAAGAGGGAAAGTTTTATGAGTGTTCGCTGTGAGCTCACAGCACAGCTTATATCTCACAGCGAGTGTCCCCCTAGCGAGCAAGATATATCTCGCTTTGTGATCTCACAGCGAGCACTACGAAAGAAAGCTATGATTGGGATAGTCCCATTACCACTTTCCTGACATCGCGCCCTTCAGTCTCAATTCTTCTCGATTGACTAGAGCTTCGTAGTAATCTGGTTTGATTTCCAGGGCTACTCCGTAAGAGGTAATGGCATCTTGAGTCCGCTGCAATTTTTGCAAAATGTCGCCCCGCTGCGCCCAAGCTTCCCAGTTGTCGGGCTTGAGTTGAATCACTTGGTCAAAAGCGACGAGTGCTTCGGAATAGCGCTGCATTTTCTCCAGCATTAAACCTCGCTGCACCCAGCCTTGATAGCTGTCGGGCCAGATAGTAATTGCTCGATCGTATGATGCTAGAGCTTGTTGGTACTGCTGCAATTTTGACAAAGCGTTGCCGCGTTTCAACCACGCTTCAAAATTGTCTGGCACGATTTTAATTACGCGGTTGTAAGCTGCGACAGCTTCTTCGTAACGCTGCAATTTTTCCAGGGCCGCGCCTTGCTGCAAACCTACTTTTGATGTAATTTCTGCTTCAGAACTCAGAGAGATTACTTTATCAAAACAGGCGATCGCCTCTTCGTATTGCTGCAATTTTTCCAGAGCTTCGCCTCGCAAATTCCAAGCTTCTAGAAAATTACCTTCAATTTGTAGAGCATTGCTGTAAGCGATAATAGCCTCTTTGTAGCGTTCCAATCCTGCCAGGGCGATGCCTCTACCCAGCCAAGCTTCGGGGAAATTCGGATTAATTTGAATGGCTTTGTCAAAAGCAGCGATCGCCCCTTCAAAATCTCTCGATTCTGACAGTGTTTGACCGCGCCCGATCCATGCTTCGGCATAAAAAGGATTAATTTTAATTGCCTGATCGAAACAAGCAATTGCTGCATCGGGCCACTGGTATTGCAGGGCCATTCCTTTATAGAACCAAGCTTCGCAGTCGTTGGGCTGCATTTGCAGTACACGATCGTAAGCTGTCACCGCTTCTGAATATTTGTGCAATTTTGCTGAAGCAATACCCCGATTGAACCAAGCCAGACTATTTTGCGGTTTCAGTTGAATGGCGCGATCGTAAGAAGTTACAGCTTCAGCGTAGCGTTCCGCCTTCATCAAAGCCAAACCTCGGTTCAGCCAAGCTTCCCAATTAGTCGAGACGAGTTTCAGGGCGCGCTCGTAAGCGGCCACGGCATCAGGGTAGCGCTCCGCTTGCAGCAAGGCGTTGCCTTGCCGACACCACATCGCGGGCAAATTCGGATGAATTTGGGTCGCTCTTTTGTAACAGCTTGCTGCTGTATCCCACTGCTGCAATTCCTCTAATACTCTGCCCCGCTGATACCAAGCCTCGTGCTTTTCTGGATTGATTTGAATTGCTTTGTCTAAAGCTACGATCGCTTCTGAGTGATTCTGCAAACTTAACAGTGCACTCCCGCGCAGCATCCAAGCCCAATATTCTTCGGGATTAATTGCAATAGCTCGATCGCAGCAGACTACGGTTTCTGCGTAGGAGTGCAGTTGCTTGTAGGCTTTGCCCAGATTTAGCCACGCCCGGGCCCCGTCCGGGTTAATTTGAACCGCTTTTCCGTAGCAAATGATCGCCGCTTCGTACCTTCCCGATGCGTACAATCTATTGCCCCGATCGTAATCTGGAAATGCTGCAAAAGTTCTAAAAATCGGCGGCAGCAGTGCTGGTTGGGGGTTTGAGGAGTTTTCTGTAGCCGAAGTCGAGAGGTCGGGCATACGCCTTACACATAAAAAATTTAGTGGGATAACAAGCTTGCGGTCTTATATATTAACTTATGCTTTTCTTAACTCGCTGCTGTTTTGAGACAAATTTAGCATATCAGGTTTGGTGCGACAAATGATGTTTACTTAATTGTAGTAGGTATAAAATTATCCACCGTTCCCACTTTCGGTACACCGCTGTAAAATACGGTCAGGACACAAGCAAATATGTCCTAATTCAGGTTTCAAACCAAATATAATATGCGAATTGTGCATAGCCTTTTAGATTTCACGGACTGCTTTACCGATTGTGATTCAGGGTCGAGCGACTCACGCCCCAATTATTGGTACCAAGGCCGTTGTCCTCAAAGTGGCGAGCTTCTGAGACTCCCGCGCACTCGAATCTCCGAGGATCTCGCCCGGGGTTTGATGCAGTACCTTGCGGCTGACGATTCCTACGATCGCGAGGGCAAGATGTATGGCATATTGCTGGTGGAGATGGCTTCGGGGGAGCAGGGGATACTCAAAGCATTTTCCGGGCTGCTCAACGGTTGCAGCATTGTTGAAGGCTGGGTGCCGCCGATTCCGGGACGAGATCGAGTTGCTTTCGAGGAAGCTCGCACGTTGACTCAATTGGAGGCGATGAAACAGGAACTTATTGCACTGAAGCAACTCCCACAGCGACAAGAGTATGAAGCCTTATTTCGGGAGTTTGAAGTGCAATTGCAAGCTTTGAGCGATCGCCACCGCAATTGCAAGCAGCAGCGAGACGAAAAACGCCAGTTAGTGTGTCAAACTCTCACCGCAGAAACACTAGAAATTGCCCTCGAACAACTGAATCAAGAAAGCCGTTTGGAGGGAATTGAACGCAGGCAATTAAAACGGCAGCGGGATGAAACATTGCAGCCGCTAAAACAATTAATTGAAGCTGCGGATGGGCGGATGCGGGCGCTGAAACAGCGGCGAAAAGAACTTTCCCGGCAACTTCAGGTGCAAATGCACGAGGCTTACACTCTGGTGAATTTTTTGGGGAAATCGCGATCGATCTCCTCATTGATGCCAACTAATTCTATTCCCACTGGCACCGGCGACTGCTGCGCGCCAAAATTGCTCCACTGCGCGGCAGTACACAATCTGAAACCCCTGGCAATGGCTGAGTTTTGGTGGGGGCCACCATCGGGCGATAAGATACAGGGAGAATTTTATGGCGCTTGTGGCGATCGGTGTCAGCCGTTGATGGGTTTTTTGCTGTCAGGATTGGCTCAAAATCAGATTTTTTCTAATATGGATGAGGGTTTTACGGGCGGGCTAGAAGCCCAACCCCTACTCCCCACAAGCAATAATTTTTATTGTGGAACGGGCATCTTGCCCGTTACGCAAATGCTACCGATTATTTATGAAGACAAATGGTTGATTGCGGTCAATAAACCCTCTGGATTGCTGTCAGTTCCAGGTCGTTACCTGGCAAATCAAGATAGTGTTTTTAGTCGTTTGCGTAACTTGTTACCGGATAGTTTTGATTTGACGGTGGTGCATCGTTTAGATGGGGAAACATCGGGTATTTTGCTAGTGGCGCGCGACAAAGAAACCAGCATTCAACTGAGCCAGCAATTTGAAAAAAAGCAGGTTCACAAAGTTTATGAAGCGGTGCTTTCCGGTACTGTAAATGTTGACACAGGGACGATCGATCTTCCACTTTGGGGCGATCCAGAAAATCGCCCTTACCAGCAAGTCAATTGGGAGTGCGGAAAACCCAGCGTTACTCGCTTTCAGGTAATGGCGAGGGAGGGACAGTACGATCGCATCGAATTTTGGCCGCTGACGGGACGCACGCATCAATTGAGGGTTCATGCAGCGGATATCCGAGGGTTGGGGATACCAATTTTGGGCGATCGACTTTACGGATGTCGGGCTGCTGCGAACCGGCTACACTTGCACGCGCGGGAACTTTCCTTTAAGCATCCGCAGTTAGGAGAAACGCTATACCTAAAGGCAGAAACACCATTTTGACCCGAGGGCGATCGGGTAGCAAGCATTAATTGATAAGGCAATATGTGATGCCGTTAGCATTCCGGGCGATCGATTCAAGTTATATTAAGCTTATCTCCCGACAATCGGTGCGAGAGATATCACCTTAATTATGTTAACAGCTAACAGCTAACAGTTAACTGTTATGTGATTTCCCTGATTTTTTAGTTGGTCAACCTCAAATTATGACTGCTCAAACAACTTCTCCACTCCTACTCAGTTCCTTCAAAGTCGGAGATTTACCCTTAAAAAACCGGGTAGTCATGGCACCCCTGACGAGATCCAGAGCCGGTGAAGCGCGGATGCCCAACGCCTTGATGGCAGAGTATTACACTCAGCGAGCCTCCGCTGGTTTAATCATTACAGAAGCGACAGTAGTTTCTACTCAAGCTAATGGTTGGCTCAATACACCCGGTATTTATTTAGACGAGCAAGGCGAAGCTTGGAAACAAATTGTGACTGCGGTTCATGCCCACGAAACACCGATTTTCATGCAGCTTTGGCACTGCGGACGAGCTTCCCACAGCAGTTTTCATGAAAACAATCAATTGCCAGTTGCAGCGTCTGCCATCAAAATAAACGGAGAAGGCCTTCATACCCCTATAGGCAAACAACCTTACGAAACCCCCCGCGCTCTAGAAACCCATGAAATCTCCCTGGTTGTAGAAGATTATCGCAAGGCGGCTGAAAGAGCAAAAATGGCAGGTTTTGACGGTGTAGAAATTCACGCTGCAAACGGCTATCTCATTGACACATTCCTGCAAACCAAAACCAATCACCGCACTGATTCCTATGGCGGCTCAGTTGAAAACCGTTACCGTTTTCTCAAGGAAATTGTAGAGGCAATTATCACAGTATTTCCGGCAAACAGAGTGGGAGTTAGACTTTCTCCCAATGGTATTTACAATGACATGGGTTCTCCAGAATATCGAGAAGATTTTCTGTATTTCGCAGCGCAGTTAAATGCCTATGATTTAGCTTACCTTCACTTGGTAGACGGTCTGGCATTTGGCTTTCATGAATTGGGAACGCCGATGATGATAGGAGAGTTTCGCGATGTGTTTGCAGGGCCGCTTGTCGGCAACTGCGGATATACTCAAGAACAGGCTGAAACGGCCCTCAAAAGCAAAGTTGCTGATTTAATAGCTTTTGGTCGGGATTTTATCAGCAATCCTGACTTGGTAGAGCGTTTTACTAATGGTTGGCAGCTCAATCCGCCTGCCGAAGTCGGCGTCTGGTATTCTTTTGGGCCTGAAGGTTATATCGATTTCCCTACCTATCAGGAACCAGCAGCTATTTCTTAGTTGAGTTGGTTGGGGCGGGTTTATCAATAAATACCCAGTATGTGCATCATAGATCATGGTGAACCCGCCCCTAAAAGATTTATGGTTAATTTCTCAAAATAGAAGTAGGAGTTGGAGCTATATTTAATTTTCATCGTCGCTTGAGAGCGAGCATCTCCTATTTGTAAAAAAACTTCCTCTGCCTCCTGCCTCCTGCCTCCAATTTCTAGCTGGGCTGCAAAAGTGAGCCGCTCCCTGTTGAGATCGAGAACGTTTCCCCATATCCTAATAACCATAGGGTACTTCAAAACATCCAAGCTGCTAGCTCAGCGTTTGAGTGCCTGAAAATAATCAATAGCGGAAGCGCTTTTAACAAGATGGCACAAAATCACAAATCAACGGTTATCATTACCGGCGCTTCCTCCGGCGTCGGTTTGTACGGCGCGAAAGCTCTCGCAGACAAAGGATGGCACGTAGTCATGGCTTGTCGGGACGTGCGGAAAGCCGGAGATGCCGCCCGAGAGTTGGGTATACCTGAAGGCAGTTTCTCCATCATGGAGATTGACTTGGGCGATTTGGAGAGCGTGCGCCGATTTGCTCGGGCATTTAAGGCCAGCGGCAGGCCTCTGGACGCTTTGGTGTGTAACGCGGCCATTTATATGCCTTTGATTAAGGAACCACTGCGAAGCCCGGAGGGTTATGAGTTGACGATGACTACCAATCACCTGGGTCATTTCCTGCTGTGCAACCTGATGATGGAAAATATGAAGCCTTCCTATTATTCCGATGCGAGAATCGTGATTTTGGGAACAGTAACTCACAATCCAGACGAGTTGGGCGGGAAGATTCCGCCGCGCCCGGATTTGGGCAAGTTTGAGGGTTTTGAAGCGGGTTTCAAAGACCCGATTTCGATGGTTGACGGCAAGAAGTTTGAACCGGTCAAGGCTTACAAAGATAGCAAAGTTTGCAACGTGCTGACGATGCGGGAATTGCACCGCCGCTTTCACGAATCCACCGGGATTACTTTCACTTCGCTGTATCCGGGATGCGTTGCGGATACGCCGCTCTTCCGCAACCACTATCCTTTGTTTCAGAAGCTGTTCCCGCTGTTTCAGAAGAATATCACGGGGGGTTATGTGTCGCAGGAGTTGGCGGGGGAAAGGCTGGCGATGGTGGTTGCTGATCCTGAATACAAGCAATCTGGGGCTTATTGGAGTTGGGGAAATCGCCAGAAAAAAGATGGTAAGTCTTTTGTGCAGAAGGTTTCTCCGCAGGCCCGCGATGATGAAAAAGGCGATCGGATGTGGGATTTGAGTGCTAAGTTGGTGGGATTGACTGATGGGGCTCAAATGGGTGCTGCGGCTGGTGCGGGCCGCTCTGCATAATTCAAAGTTACAAATCCCCTTTATAAGAATCGGCGGTTGAAACGGCGTCTACGCACAGGATGTGGGTAGACGCGGACTCAATAATAAAGGGGGTATTAAACTCTGATTTTGTATGATGCACCAAAATCAAAGAAACCGGGTTTTTTAGTGGCTCTGCGGGTTGTAACTCACATCTTGCACTATTCTTAAGAACAGGCAAGATGCCTGTTCCACAAGAAAATTTATCTCTTGTGGAACAGGCATCTTGCCTGTTCATAAAAAGATTATTGAGGATAGTGCCAGCTCTCAGTTGTAGCGCGTCTTTCCGGACACAACCCGGTTTCAGGTTTACCCTGGCGTGCAAGGCTATTCTGGTCGCGGCATTAGCATGAAAGCGTAGGTTTTGCAACCCAAAATACCGGGTTTTTTTACCGTTTACGATCGACTTACACGATATTTTTTCGGATAATCACCCGATTGAAGCGTAAGTCTTGGGAAATCAACAGCCGTCGATCGACCTTTTGGTTTGTAGCTTCGCCGAAAGTGTTGGCTGCGACGGCTGTTTCCTTTTTTGCTGTTAAGATTGATTTTTACTTGAGGGTGTTAAGTTCCTGAAAATATTTTCCCCCACTTAAGCGAGATAATAATTATATTCTATGGCTTGTCGCTCACAAAAACTATTTTTATTCGCTGGTATTTTTGGGTTAGTTTTGTTGGCAAAACCAGCGAAAACATCCGCTAGCACCGTTGAAATTTTGACCTCAAATGTTGAGGATTTGGCAGCAGTCAGCAGCGGAGGCGATCGAGCTCCTTCCCCCAACGATACCACTTTTGACAAACGCGAAGACTTGCTGATAAAAGGCGAGGAAACGCAGTTACCCACAGAGTCACAAGACTCAGTGGCGACGGAAACTCCAGATTTACCGCCCTCGGCGGCAAATTCAGTCGATGTGACATCTGACACCATTCTCAAGAACAGGCAAGATGCCTGTTCCACAAGGAGTGAGTTTGATTGTGGGGTGGGCATCCTGCCCGCCCGTAACAGGCTTATTGACAATGGTGCAACATCTCAGACCGATCGCACTTTCAGCACAAAAACTCAAGAAACCGAGCTTTTTAACCGAAGTCAAAAGCTAGAAGAAAATAATCACACAAAAAAAACTGATTTAGATGCCGATCGAACCCCGCAACTCAGTCAACTGCCCAACCCAATTCTGCCGCGAGAACCCGAATTACCAGCTCCTGAGCCGCCGCAACCGCCTGCACTGCCTCCCCTGCAACCAACGCCACTAACACCCGTTCCCGACGATGTAAGACCGAGCATTCAGGGTACAATTAGGGTCGATCGCTTTGAATTTGAGGGCAACACAGCTTTTAGCGATCGCGAACTCGCAGAAGTTACACAACAGTTTGCCGGTCGCGAAATCACCTTTGCTGAACTGATCGCAGCCGAAGCAGCCGTCACTCAAAAATACGTGGCGGCAGGATACATCAATTCCGGCGCTGTAATTCCCGCCAACCAAACCTTTCCGAGATCAGGGGGTGTGGTGAAAATTCGGATTGTAGAAGGCGGATTAGATGAAATTGTGATTACTGGAAACAGGCGCTTAAATTCAAATTACGTGCGATCGCGCCTTGAGCGCGCCACCAGACGGCCCCTCAACCGCGAACGCCTGCTGGAAGCCTTGCAACTGCTGCAACTCGACCCCTTAATTGGCAATATTTCCGCCGAATTGCAAGCCGGAAGCCGCCCGGAAAACAGCCGCTTAGAAGTGCGGGTAAAAGAAGCAGACAGCTTTAGCGCTGAAGTGTTCGCAGACAACAATCGATCGCCCAGCGTCGGTAGTTTTCGGCGCGGTGTTCGCATCAATCAAGCAAATTTGCTCGGTTTGGGCGACAGACTAGAGGTATCTTATGCTAACACCGACGGCAGCAACGAATTCAACGGCAGCTACACCGTCCCCGTCAACGCGCGCAACGGCACGATTGGGTTCGCTGCGAGTGCTGCTAGCACCAACATCATCGAGGAACCGTTTGATGCTGCCAACATCGAGGGGAAATCGCGGACTTACGAGTTAACTTACCGCCAGCCAATTGTCGAAAAGCCCGATCGCACTTTGGCTTTGGGACTGAGTTTTTCCCGGCAAGAAAGCGATACATTCCTTTCGGGGGAACGAATTGCGCTTTCGGCGGGAGCAAACGATCGTGGCGAAACCCGGGTTTCGGCTGTGCGGTTTTTTCAAGACTACGTGCAGCGGAGTTCCAGCCAAGTGTTCGCAGCGCGATCGCAGTTTTCCGTCGGCACTAATCTGTTTGGCGCTACTGCGAACGATAGCGGGCCTGACAGCAGTTTTCTGGCGTGGCGCGGACAAGCCCAGTACGTGCGGCTTTTAGCGCCAGAAACCTTGTTGATAGTGCGTTCCGACATTCAATTAGCCGATCGCCCTCTGCTTTCCCTCGAACAGATTGGGATCGGCGGCGTTCAAAGCGTGCGCGGATACCGCCAAGATTTGCTGTTAACTGATAGCGGTGCGATCGCGTCGGCTGAAGTGCGAATTCCGGTTTGGCGTGTCCCGGAAGTCCAAGGATTGTTGCAAGTCGCTCCGTTTATCGATTTTGGGGTAGGGTGGAACCATTCGGAGGAAAAGGCGAATCCCGACTCGGATAAACTGCTGGGTGCGGGTTTGGGGCTGATTTGGCAGATGGGCGATCGGTTGAATGTGCGTTTAGACTATGGTATTCCTTTGATCAATGCTCGATCGGGCGATCGAACTTTGCAAGAAAAAGGCATCTACTTTAGAATCAATTATTTTCCGTTTTAAATTGTAGGTTGGGTTGAGTGCGATCGAACCTTATGCTTGGCTTCGCCCAACACTTTTACTATTCCGATGCTAACGGATTTGATATCAGTCATCTTTTGTATGAAGGCATGAATATTCGAGGCCGGGCGGGATTGACGAATGCTCAAAAATCGACATTGAAAGCGTTAGGGGCTTTGATTTGACACTCTCGATCGAGACCGAATCATCTCCAAAGTCAGGCAGCGTTTACGAGATAACGACCAAGCTCACCCGCCGCCGGAAGGGAGCGAGGAACGAGCGGACTGTAGGCGGTCGGGTGCAGCGCCTTGTTAGCCTGCTGTTGGGGCGTTACAGTGCCAGCGCCGTGAAGCCGAGCAACGCCCAATTATTCTTCCGTGATTTGTCATCATCCGTAAAGTACTTGTGGTCGAACCAACGGAAGCCAGGTTCTTTTCTCACCGACCCGTCACGCTTTGGCTTGCTCATGTACTCATCGTAGATGTGATTAACTCTTTCCACAAGTTCATGGTGTTTGTAAATATAGAAATCGTTTGTGCCATTGTCGTGCATATTTACCAGAACAACATACAAGTTGTCGTTATTCTTCTTTACGCTCATGTTTGGCCCGAATTTCCAACCTTGTGTGTTGGCGATTGCCATAGTTTTGACTTGAATCGAGATTGTTCTTTGGCCGAAAGTATCCGAAGCCAGAACATCAAAAATCTCGTTATTCTTGGGCGTGACAAGTGCCAAAACTCCACGCCGGCACAATTCGGCACAAACGTAGTACTCACCTGCGGCACCAATGAGGTTTTTCGAGAGCATGATTGACTTTATTCAAACGCCGCGCTTTCGGTCAAGTATCGCGCAGCAGGCTAACTTATAATTGTATCGCGGTTGCGGTACAATACTGTATATAGTCTAAAAGTACCGCCTATCGATGATGTATCTCAACCCCTTCTTGCTCCCCATCAGAATCTCCTTTCCTCGATTTAGTTCGCCGCACGATTCGACTCAATTACTTAAGCCGTCGCACTGAAAAAAGCTATCTTTATTATAGTAGTGAAAAGTCAACTTGATGGGTGAAAGAGAGTCGATATAACACTGGGTCGATCGGAAAAATTGAGACATTCATCAGAACTTACTCACGTGGGGTGTCCCGCCCGTTCAAAAAGGGCGGGCGGGACACCCCACAAACTTGTGTAAGTTATTTAATTCTCATTCCTAATTCTGTCGGCGACAACAATTTGTATATTTTTTTGATTGATAGCTCAACCGCAGCTCCCAGGCAGATAATGCAGATCAACGCAGATATTTTAAGGATAATTTGCAATTTTTGCAATCTTGTCTTATAACGTAGTTAAAACAAGAGGATTGTCTTATGGTTCAGACAAAAACTAAACTCACTTTTGCAGAGTTTCTCGAAAAGTACCCAGACGGATCTGGCATCTACGAACTTGTAAATGGAGAGATTGTCAAAGTGGAAGCAACCAGAGCTCATAAAAATGTGGCAAGATTTCTAGTATTTGGCTTTAACGATGAAATCAGGCGCTTGGGACTTGATTATATTGTTGACAAAGATATAGTTATCAGAACTGTAAAAGCTTCAGGGCAAGAGCAAGGCAGAAATCCTGATGTAGGCGTGGTTAAGGCGTCAGTATGGAATAGGAATGCACTCGGCTATGGAGCCATTACCGAACCTATCCAATTAGCAGTGGAAGTTACTTCGACTAACTGGGAGGACGACTATGTTGATAAGCTAGATGAGTATCAACGCCTCGGCATTTGTGAGTATTGGATTGTGGACTATTTAGCGATCGCTTCTAGGGCTTATCTAGGAAATCCCAAAATTCCCACAGTTTTTGTTTACTCTTTGGAAAATGACCGCTATTTAGTTCAAAGTTTTACAGGTAATGAGCGCATTCTCTCTAAAACTTTTCCCGAACTAGAAATTACTGTAGAGCAACTTGTACTCAGCAGCCAAATTCAAAACATTTAGAGAAACGAGATGAGATTACACCGATAAAATTTATCCTGGAAAGAGTGTTTTTATGCCTCCATTCCATTACTCTTTACTATTTTCACCATTCTCAAAAACAGGCAAGAGGCCTGTTCCACAAATACTAGATTTTACTGTGGTGTGGGCATCTTGCCCGCCCGTAAGTTACTCCCTACTGTTTGCTTTCCTGTTGCTATTTCCCTCGAAAACCTTCGCCCAAATCATCCCCGATAATACCCTGGGTTTGGAAAGTTCACGCACAGTTCCCGATACTATCAATAACATACCCTCAGATAGAATCACTGGCGGCGCAACTCGCGGCGTTAACCTCTTTCACAGCTTGCGCGAATTTAACATCCGTGAAGGGCGGGGAGCTTATTTTGAAAATCCCAGCGGCATTACCAACATATTCACCCGCGTTACGGGCCCAAACTCCTCAAATATTTTAGGAACTCTGGGAGTTTTAGGCAACGGCAACTTATTCTTAGTTAACCCGAAAGGAATTATATTCGGGCCGAATGCGCGGTTAGATTTGCACGGTTCGTTTATCGGTTCAACTGCTGACAGTATTGTGTTTAATAACGGCTTTGAATTCAGCAGCACAAACCCGCAAACATCCCCGCTATTAACAGTTAATATTCCGGTAGGTTTAAGATTTAGAGACAATCCCGGTACAATTGTCAATCAATCGACGGCTATAGGAAAGCTAAACCTCCCAGCATCTCCTGTGCCAATCCCAATTAGCGATCGAGTTGGTTTAGCAGTAGAACCCGGTCAAACTTTAGCACTGATTGGCGGCGACATTCAACTACAAGGCGGCAATTTAACCGCCAGCGGCGGACAAATTTTACTCGGTAGCGTCGCCAGTCCCGGTTTAGTTAATTTGGCACTAACCCCTGTTGAGAAACAGCAGCGGAATTTAACTTTAAATTATGACAATATTCAAAACTTCGGCAATATTCAAATCTCCGATGGAACACTGATCAACACCAGCGGCACTGGTGGCGGGAGAGTAGAGTTAAAAGGTGGAAATGTCACCCTCAGCGGCGCGCGAATTTATGCGCTGACACTGGGAAATATTGCTGGTAGAGGTATCGATATCAGCGCTCAAAAGTTGCGAGTGGAAAACGGCACGCAATTTTCTACTTTGACTCTAGGAGATGGTGCAGGAGGTAATATCAACTTCCGCGCTGCTGATTCAGTAGAAATGATCGGGCTGGGAGTTGAGGGCTATCAACAGCTTGCAATTAAATATTTGGTATCGGGAACTACAGACCCGTTTGACCCGCTAATGATGCTGTTTAATGCTAGTGCTGGTGCTGGTTCGGGGGGGAATATTACGATCGATACCGAACGCCTGCTCTTCAACAATGGGGTAGTAGGTAGCGGAATCGCTTTTAGCGGTGGAAATGGCGGCAATTTAATTATTCGTGCCAATACTTTTGAGATGGTGGGTTCTGGAATTAACAACGGAACAGCTAAAGAAAGTAGCGGTGCGGGAGGAAGCATTAGTGTTGATGTCGCGAGATTAATTATGCGCGACGGTTCTATTCTGGGTACGACGAGTTACAGCACCGGCCCGTCGGGGAATATCAATATTAAAGCTGCTGAATCAGTAGAATTGTCTAACAGCGGCCCGAGAACAGTTGTATCAACCGGAATTAGCACGCTGAGTATCGGCTCAAACGGCAGGGCGGGGAATATTAACGTTGATACCAAGCGGTTGACTCTCTCTGGGGGTTCTGCGTTTACAGTAGGAACGGGTGTGTTAGTTGGCAGGTTTTTGTTTTCTCAGGATGGGGGGCCTGCTGGAAATTTAACGGTTAGGGCTACTGAATCAGTAGAAATTTCAGGTATTTCTCAACTTTTGAGCAGCGGAATTCAGAGTGCTAGTGCGTTTAGTTCTGGAACTTTGAGCTCTAGTCCGGGCGGGGATATTCGCATTGATACGCCAAGCCTAACCGTGCGGGATGGGGGGGTAGTTTCTACCAGTTCTTCGGGGGTGGGAGATGTGGGAAATATTACTGTTAATGCCGATCGCATTGAGGTCAGTGGCACCGGAAATAATGGTCTGTTTGTCAGTACAATTGATGCTTCGGTGGGCAAGATATTTGGTACTAATCCCCAGGCGACGGCAAATGCCGGTTCGTTGAATCTGAATGCCGATCGACTAATTGTCAGAGATGGAGCTACAGTGACGGTGCAGGCTACGGGAACCGGACGCGCTGGTAATATTAATATTGTAGCAAATTCGATCGCTCTTGACAACAAAGCGACGATTGACGGTACGACTGTATCCGGTACAGGAGCAAATATTAACCTGCAAGCGCGAGACATCCAATTGCGCCACAACAGCCAAATTACAACCGATGCAGGCACTTCTGATGGCGGCAATATCAACATCAACAGCGACATTCTTGTCGCCCTCCCGCAAGAAAACAGCGACATTACAGCCAACGCCGGCACCGCAGGCGGCGGCCGCGTCAATATCAATGTCCCCAATGTTTTTGGTTTTACAGCAGCCAGCCGCGAACAAGTGCGAGGTAATTTGGGATTAACAGATGCTCAATTTGCCGCTTTACAAGTAAGTCCTACTTCTCTACTTCCTAGCAGCGACATCGCCGCGATTTCCCAAAGTGGCGGCCCGGCTTTGCAAGGGGCGGTAACATTTAGTTCTGTTGGAGTGAATCCCGTTCAAGGTTTAGTGGAACTGCCGCAAAATGTGGTCAATCCGGCTGCGTTAATTGCTGCAAATCCCTGCATCGAAGGGGCCGAGAACGAGTTTACTGTGACTGGGCGCGGGGGATTGCCCCCGAGTCCTGACGAGGTTCTCAGCAGCGCTGCATCGCCGTTTCCTTGGGTGGAACCAGCGGTAGGTGAAACCCAGGAAGTAGAAGGCCCCCTAGCATCCATAGAAATTCGACCAAAAGAAATTATTCCCGCTCAAGGTTGGGTAATGGACGATCGAGGACAAGTAAGGCTGGTAGCCTATAATTCAGGTGGTGGTGCATCTCTTCGCAGTCCGAAATCAACGGGTGTTTGCGTACCTAAATAGGTACTCTTCAGCTTTTAGCTACCGGAGCGCTATTTTTCTAATATTAAATTAACCAGACTTAAAAGATGCGTCGCCAATCTTCCGCCCTATTTTTTGCATTCTTACTGCTGTTTCCTTTCCCTGCGATCGCCCAAATCATCCCAGACAGCAGCTTGGGTGAAGAAAGTTCGCGGACAGTTGCCGATACCATTAATAACTTACCATCGGACAGAATAGAAGGCGGTGCAACTCGCGGAGTAAATTTATTTCACAGTTTCCGAGAATTTAACGTGGGTGAAGGCAGAGGAGCATATTTTGCCAATCCTAACGGAATTGCGAATATTTTTACCCGCGTTACGGGTGGCAATTTTTCTAATATTTTAGGTGTGTTGGGAGTGCAAGGGAATGCTAACTTGTTCTTACTCAATCCCAAAGGAATTGTCTTCGGTTCCAATGCGAGATTAGATTTGCGTGGTTCATTTTTGGCAAGTTCTGCGGATAGCGTAGTTTTCAATAATGGCTATCAATTCAGCAGCAGCAATCCCCAATCAATCCCGCTGTTAAATGTCAATATACCTATCGGTTTAAACTTTCGAGAAAATCCGGGAAAAATCATTAACTCTTCAGCAGCACCAGCATTGAATGTACCACAATTACCCGCTGGCATCCCGCCGATTTTCAATAACATTGGCTTAGCAGTTGAACCCGGACAAACTATGGCCCTAGTGGGGGGAGATATTGAATTAAATCAGGGAACACTCACTGCATCTACCGGACAAATTTTGCTGGGTAGCGTCGCTAGTCCGGGGATGGTTGGATTGGGGGCAACGCCATTTGGATTAAGTTTAAACTATGACAAGATTTCCAACTTGGGTAATATTGAAATAACCAACGGCTCAGCGCTCAATACCAGTGGAATCGGTGGCGGGAAAGTCGATATTCGAGGGGGAAATGTCAACCTCAACGGTGGGCGAATTTATGCGCTGACTTTGGGAAATATTGATGGCAGGGCGATCGATATTAACGCTCAAAATTTTCGCACTCAAGGTGGAACGCAAATCTCCACGCTGACAGCAGGAAGTGGTGCGGGAGGCGCTATCAACATCCGCGCTACCGACTCAGTTGAAACGCTCGGAATTGGATTAGATAACTATAGAGTGTTTGGTGGTAACTATACGGTATCTGGCTCTTTCGACCCTTTTGACCCACAACTTGTGCTGATAACTGGCACTAATAGCATGGGAGCCGCCGGAAACATCACGATTGATACGGGAAAACTGTTGATAAACAATGGAAGCGCATTGACTACCACCACGTTAGGTGCTGGCAACGCCGGAAATATTACCATCCGTGCCGGGGCTTTGGATATGCTCGCTTCTGCAATCCACAGTGGCCCACTTTTGGGGAGTACGGGTGCGGGAGGAAATATCACCTTTGAGGGAAAACGTTTAACCGTAAGCGATGGTGCTGCTCTGATCAGCCTCGCCCGCGGTGAAGGAGGAGCGGGGAATATCAACATTAAAGCGAATGAATCAGTAGAAGTGCTGCGGACTCCCACCGGAAGTCCCGTAGCAAGTTTAATTGGGTCAACTGCGAGCGGTGTGAATGGGCAAGCCGGGGACATTAATATCGACACGAAGCGGTTGATTATCTCCGAAGGAGGCGGAATTAGTTTATCTAGCGGAGCAGTTGTGGGCAACCAACCGTTGAATAAAACTGGGGGGCCCGGAGGTAATTTGACAGTTAGGGCCACTGAGTCAGTCACAGTCGAGGGTTTTTCTGGAGTTTTGGCGAACGGGAGTCGGAATCCCAGTTTCATCTGCGCTGATGCCAATACTGCTAATCGGGGAGGGAGTATCAACATTTCTACACCTGTACTGACTCTCCGGAATGGAGGAGTTATTAGCACTGCATCTTTAGGCAGCGGAGAAGCCGGAAGCATCACAATAAATGCGGGTCGTGTAGAAGTTATTGGGAATGGGGGTCAAGGTGAATTTAACAGTCAAATTCAGACTTCCGTTGGGATTGCCTCTGAGCTTATAGATCCTAATGCTACGGCTAACGGAGGTTCGTTGAATCTGAATGTCGGGGAATTGATTCTTCGCAATGAAGGAACACTCAATCTGCAAGCTTTGGGTTCGGGACGGGCTGGTAATATTAACGTGAAAGCAGATTCAATTTCCCTTGACAACCAAAGCACCATTGACGGTAGAACGGCATCAGGTGCAGGGGCAAATATTAACCTTGAAGCACGGGATATCCAGTTGCGCCGAGGGAGCCGAATTACAACTGATGCAAGTATTTCTGAGGGTGGCAATATCAATATTAAAAGCGATATTCTGGTCGCCCTCCCCCAAGAAAACAGCGATATTACTGCTAATGCGCGATCGGCTCAAGGTGGGCGCGTTAATATTAATGTCCCCAATGTTTTCGGCTTTACATCAGTCAGTCGCGAACAGGTTCGAGGTAGTTTGGGATTAACAGATGCTCAATTTGCAGCGTTGCAAGTAAGTCCTACTTCTCTAGTTCCTACCAGCGATATTGCGGCTATTTCCCAAAGTAGTGGCCCGGATTTGCAAGGGGCGGTAACATTTAGTTCTTCAGGGGTGAATCCGGCTCAAGGTTTAGTGGAACTACCACAAAATGTGGTGAATCCGGCGGAGTTAATTGCGGCTAATCCCTGCATTGAAGGGGCCGATAGCGAGTTTACTGTTACTGGTAAAGGAGGTGTACCACCAAGTCCTAACGATCTTCTCAGCAGCGCTCCCTCGCCGTTGCCGTGGGTGGAACCAGCCCTAGGTGGAAGTCAGCAAGTAGAAGGCGAAAGAGTATCCGTAGAAGTTCGGCCAACAGAAATTATTCCCGCTCAAAGTTGGGTAATAGATGAGCAAGGAAAAGTGACGCTGGTAGCGTATAATTCAGGTGGTGTTGCATCTCTTCGCAGTCCGAAACCGACGGGTGTTTGTGTACCTCAATAGGTACTCTTCAGCTTTTAGCTAACCCGTCGCTATTTTCCTCATGTTAAATTAACAAGGCTTAAAAGATGCCCCGCCAATATTCCGCCCTATTTTTTGCATTCTTACTGCTGTGTCCTTTTCCTGCGATCGCCCAAATCATCCCGGATAATAGTTTAGGTGCAGAAAGTTCGCGAACTGTTCCCGCAACTATCAACAATTTACCATCGGACAGAATAGAAGGCGGTGCAACTCGCGGCGTTAACCTCTTTCACAGTTTCCGAGAATTTAACGTGGGTGAAGGCAGAGGAGCATATTTTGCCAATCCGAACGGGATTGCGAATATTTTTAGCCGTGTTACGGGTGGAAACCCTTCTAATATTTTAGGTGTGTTGGGAGTGCAAGGGAATGCTAACTTATTTTTACTTAATCCCAAAGGAATTGTCTTTGGCCCCAATGCGAGGCTAGATTTGCGTGGTTCATTTTTAGCAAGTTCTGCTGATAGCATAGTTTTCAATAATGGCTATCAATTCAGCAGCAGCAATCCCCAATTAGTACCGCTGTTAAATGTCAATATACCTATCGGTTTAAACTTTCGAGAAAATCCGGGAAAAATCATTAACTCTTCAGCAGCGCCAGCCTTGAATTTACCACAATTACCTTCGGGAATTCCGCCGATTTTCAATAACATTGGCTTAGCAGTTGAACCCGGACAAACTATGGCCCTAGTGGGGGGAGATATTGAATTAAATCAGGGAACACTCACTGCATCTACCGGACAAATTTTGCTGGGTAGCGTCGCTAGTCCGGGGATGGTTGGATTGGGGGCAACGCCATTGGGATTAAGTTTAAACTATGACAAGATTTCCAACTTTGGTAATATTGGAATAACCAACGGCTCACTGATCAACACCAGTGGACTAGGTGGCGGCAAAGTCGATATTCGAGGTGGAAATGTCAACCTCAACAATGGGCGAATTTATGCACTGACTTTGGGAAATATCGACGGCAGAGGCATCGATATTAACGCTAAACAGTTTCGGGCCCAAGGTGGAACAAAAATCTCCACACTGACAGCAGGAAGTGGTGCGGGAGGCGCTATCAACATCCGCGCTACCGACTCAGTTGAAATGAACGGGATTGGATTGCCTCTCTATACAGTGTTTGTCGGTAAGTATTTGCTATCGGGAGCGATCGCCCCTTTTGACCCACAAATTGTTCTGAACTCTGGCACTACTGGCATGGGAAATGCCGGAAAAATCACGATCGACACGGGACGATTGCTGATGGACAATGGAACTGCATTGACTAGCGCCACGTTCGGTACTGGCAACGCCGGAAATATTACCCTCCGTGTCAGAGACTTCGATCTGGTAGGTTCGGTGATCAACAGCGGCACATTTGCCGGGAGTAAGGGTGCGGGAGGAAATATCAGCTTTGAGGGAGAACGTTTAACCGTGAGTGATGGTGCTGCTCTGATCAGCATCACCCGCGATCGAGGAGCATCGGGGGATATTAACATTAAAGCTTCGGAATCAGTAGAAGTGCTGCGGACTCCCGCTCGAAGTCCCGTAGCAACCTTAATTGGCTCAACAGCAGGCGGTACGAATGGAGAAGCTGGGGACATTAATATCGACACGAAGCGGTTGAGGATCTCTGACGGAGGCGGAATTAGTTTATCTAGTGGATCAGTTGTGGGCAACCAACCGTTGAATACAACTGGGGGGCAAGGAGGTAATTTTACACTTAGGGCCAGTGAGTCAGTAACAATAGAGGGTATTTCTGGTGTTTTGGCGAACGGGAGTCGGGGCCCTAGTTTTATCTCCGCTGATGCCAACGCAGCTAATCGGGGAGGGAGTATGAATATTTCTACACCCGTATTGACTCTCCGAGGTGGGGGAGTTATTACTACTGCATCTTTAGGCAAAGGAGAAGCCGGAAGCATCACGATCGATGCGGGGCGTGTAGAAATTATTGGTAATGGGGGTCAAGGTGAATTTAACAGTCAAATTCAGACTTCCGTTGGGATTGCCTCTCGCGTTAGAAATCCCAATGCTACTGCTAACGGAGGTTCGTTGAATCTCAATGTCGGGCAATTGATTCTTCGCAATGGGGGAACACTCAATCTGCAAGCCTTGGGTTCGGCACGGGCTGGTAACATTAACGTGAAAGCCGATTCAATTTCCCTTGACAACCAAAGCAGCATTGACGGTAGAACGGAATCCGGCGCTGGAGCAAATATTAACCTGGAAGCACGGGATATCCAGTTGCGCCGAGGCAGCAGAATTACAACTGATGCAAGTATTTCTGAGGGTGGTAATATCAACATTAAAAGCGATATTCTGGTCGCCCTCCCCAAGGAAAATAGCGATATTACTGCTAATGCGCGCTCGGCTCAAGGTGGCCGCGTTAATATTAATGTTCCCAATGTTTTCGGCTTTACATCAGTCAGTCGCGAACAGGTTCGAGGTAGTTTGGGATTAACAGATGCTCAATTTGCAGCGTTGCAAGTAAGTCCTACTTCTCTAGTTCCTACCAGCGATATTGCTGCTATTTCCCAAAGTAGCGGCCCGGCTTTGCAAGGTAGTGTTACATTTAGCACTTCTGGGGTAAATCCCGCTCAAGGTTTAGTGGAACTGCCGCAAAATGTGGTGAATCCTGCTGCGTTAATTGCTACAAATCCCTGCATTAAAGAAACCCAGAGTGAGTTTACCGCTACTGGGAAAGGAGGAGTGCCTCCAAGTCCTAATGATGCCCTCAGCACCCCTCTATCGCCGTTGCCTTGGGTGGAAGAGGCAGGAAGTTCGGTAACGAGTAATGTAGAGGATTTAACCGCTGCAACCGATCGAGGGAAGAAGGAAGAGGGGGAAATTCTCGATCGCGAAGTTGTTCCGGCGCAAGGTTGGGTGGTGAATGCAAAAGGGGAGGTGACGCTTGTTGGATATAATAATCCGGGTAATGCTGCTGACTCTCGCAATCCTCGGCATAATTCTGGTTGTGTGCCGCGTTGAAATTAGGTTTTTTTAAACCGCAGATGTAGGCGGATTAACGCGGATTAACGCAGATAAAGAATAAGATGGATTGGGGTTAATTAGTGTGTGTGCGGTTGTAATTTTATTTTTAAAATATGAATTTTTCTCGATCGCTCCGGCAAGTAATTCTGTTATTTGTGATTTCCTGTCTACTAGCAGTTGCGATTCCTCCCGGAGTTGCTCAGGTTAATCCACCACCAGCGGTGCAGCTTGTCCGACAAGCTCGAACTCTGTACCAAGAGGAACGTTTTTCGGAAGCTGTACCGCTGTTGCAGCAAGCAGCGGCGCAGTTTGAGGCAAAAGGCGAAAATCTCGATCGCGCCACAGCTTTGAGCAATTTAGCTGCAACCTACGGGCAGTTGGCGCTTTGGGAAGAAGCAGAAAAAGCTGTAAATTCGAGTTTGTCGGCTGTGCGAACACAAGGCAAAACTCCCGAACAGCAGCGGATTTTGGCTGAAACTCTCAATATTCAAGGACTGTTGCAACTCGAACGGGGGCAGACTCAAGATGCGATCGAGATTTGGACGCAAGCTGCTAAAATTTTCGAGCAAATTGATAGAAAATCCCAACTTTTTCAAGTTCAAATTAATCAAAGTCGGGCTTGGGAAACTCTCGGACTTTACCCCAGAGCTTGCAAAATGCTGTTAGCTTCTTTCAAGCTGGAAAACCAAACTTGCGAAGTTTCGGCAGCGGGTTTGGAAACTTTGAAAAATCAGCGAGTTTCTCTCGAACAAGTCCGGGCAATTCATGCTTTAGGGCGGGTGCTGCGGGTTTTGGGACAACTGGAACGATCGCAGGATTTGCTGTCGGCGGGACTGGAAGCAGCCCAAAAATTAGGTGCCCGCCCAGAGGAGGCTGCAATTTATCTCAATCTGGGAAATACGCTACGGGCTAAAAGCAATAAACCGGGTTTGACAGCGGAACAGCGGACTGATTTGGAAGGCTTGGCCCTAGAATATTATGCTCGATCGGCCCAGGCGATGCCGGAGCGATCGCTCCTACAAATTCAAGCAAAGTTAAACCAATTGAGTTTGTTGATAGATCGCACAAATTGGGCGGATGCAGAAGATTTGTGGCGTTCCATTGAACCTCAAGTCGCTCAATTTGGGTCGAATCGCGCTGGACTTTACGCTCAAATTAATCTAGCTCAAAGCTTGATGAAATTAGCTCAGTCGCCTGCGAAAAGTTTGAGTTTAAGCGATATTGACAAAATGCTCGATCGCTCTCTCGAACCAGCAAACAGTTTGGGCGACAAACGAATACAAGCTTATATTCTGGCAGCTAAAGGCAAACTCTCAGAAATCCAACAGCAGTATCAGAAAGCGGAAAATCTCACAACTGAGGCTTTGAGTTTAGCATCGGCGTTTCAATCTCCCGATATTGCTTACCAATTGTTTTGGCAACTGGGACGGATTCGGAAAGCTCAGGGGAATGCAGAAGAGGCGATCGCTCAATATACTCAAGCTGTGAATGTACTGTCTTCTCTGCGCGGCGATTTGGTGACAGTCAATCCTGAAGTGCAATTTTCGTTTCGGGAAAGTGCCGAACCGGTTTATCGGGAATTAGTCGGGCTGCTTTTGCAAGAAGAATCTCCTAGTCAAGCTAAATTGAAACTGGCGCGCCAAACGGTGGAATCTTTGCAGTTGGCGGAATTGGACAACTTTTTTCGGGATGCTTGCGCTGATGCTAAACCAAAGTCGATCGAGGAAATTGATCCGACAGCGGCGGTGATTTATCCGATTATTTTGAGCGATCGTTTGGAGGTAATTTTGTCAATTCCCGGCAAACCTCTGCGCCGCTACGCTACTAAGAAGTCTCAAGCCGAGTTGGAAACTGCCTTCAGACAAGCCAAAAATACCATCAGGCCTGCTGCTTTCCCCCGCAACAGGAGGCAAGCGGTTGAACAGGTTTACGACTGGTTAATCCGCCCTGCGGAAGCGGATTTGACCGCCGCCGGGATTAAAACTCTGGTATTTGTGCTCGACGGTTATTTGCGAAATCTGCCGATGGCTGTGCTCCACGACGGTGAAAAGTTTTTGGTAGAAAAATACAGTATTGCTTTGGCACCGGGATTGCAGTTGCTGGCACCGAAACCGCTGAACAAAGTCAAGTTAAGAGTGCTTACCGCTGCCCTCTCGGAAGCGCGTCAAGGCTTCTCGGCTTTGCCGGGGGTGAAGGAGGAAGTTCAAAAAATTGCAGCCGAGATGCCGGCGAGTTCGCTGCTGAATGAAGATTTTGTCAGCGGGCGGTTGCACGATCGAATTAAAGCTTTGTCTTACCCGATCGTCCATTTGGCAACTCACGGTCAGTTTAGCTCGAATGCGACGGATACTTTTATTGTGACTTGGGATCAGAAAGTGAATGTTAAGGAGTTCGATCAACTCCTGCGAGCCCGCACTGGTGAGAAACAACAGCCGATCGAACTTTTGGTTTTGAGTGCTTGCGAAACTGCTTCGGGCGATAACCGCGCGGCTTTGGGTTTAGCCGGCGCCGCAATTCGATCGGGTGCGCGCAGCACCGCCGCCACCCTTTGGCAAGTCAACGACGAATCTACAGCTATCTTTATGACTGAGTTTTACAAGCAATTGGCTTCTTCTAAAACCAGCAAAGCTGAAGCCCTCCGCAACGCTCAATTAACTCTGCTGAAAAACCAACAGTATCAGAATCCGTATTTCTGGGCACCTTTCGTGCTAGTGGGCAATTGGCAGTAATTTAAGCTCGGAAATTGGGAATTGGGAATTGGGCATCGGGCATAGGGAATTGGGAATTGGGAATTGGGCATCGGGCTTGCAGTCAACAGACAACAGACAACAGTCAACAGACAACTGACTTAAATGCTTGATTTTTTGTTAAAAATTGTAAACTGTTAAGCAGTGCTTTCCGCATCTAATATTTTTTCGAGGAGTCCCATGAAGCAACTTTTGATTGCTGAGCGCTTTTGCCTAATTGCCCACGTCTTGTCAATGGCTTTTGGATTGGCAGGGTTGCTGCTGATTTTACCCCGTCCCGAATTGGTGATGAGTTTGCCACCAGCAGGGCAAACGCTATTCCAGTGGGGGATGGCTGGGGGTGGAGTAGTTTATATCATCTTTGGTGCAGCAGCAGTTGCTCTCTATTCCTTGCGGACGTTGGGTTGGGGTGCAACTCTGGCTTTTTTACTGCCTTCTGTGTTTTTGTCCTTGAGTAGCGAGTTGTTGGGAACGAGTACGGGTTTTCCCTTCGGCAACTACCATTATTTGAGCGGTTTGGGCTACAAAATTGCAGGGCTGGTTCCGTTTACAATTCCCCTCTCGTGGTTTTATCTGGGACTGGTTTCCTATGTAATTGCTCGCGCTGGAGTAGCTGGCGGTAAAGGCGAACTAAACTGGGTGCGCCAAATAGGGGCGATCGCCCTTGGTGCTTTGCTGCTAACAGCTTGGGATTTTGTACTAGATCCGGCGATGAGTCAAACTTCTGTGCCTTTTTGGGAGTTTGAGGAACTTGGGGCTTTCTTTGGGATGCCTTACCGCAATTTGGCTGGCTGGATGGGTACGGGGGCGCTATTTATGTCTGTAGCAGCTTTCTTGTGGAGAAAAACACCGATTAAATTAGAGCGATCGGAATTGGGTTTGCCCTTAATTGTTTATTTGGTAAACTTTGCTTTCGGAGCAATTATCACTGTAACTTCGTTGGATTCTCGGTTCTGGTTCCCGACATCGCTAGCGGTGCTTCTGGGTGTAGTTCCGGCGATCGCGTTAAGCTGGATCGCGAAACCCGCAGCAGGTGACGTAACCGAAACAATGCCGTCTTTGGATACATCTGTTATCACGGCTGAAATTCCACCTCAGCCCGTGGGCGTTTTGCGTAAGTGAGTTGCTAGCGAGCAACTGTGGCTGATTTAGCAAAAATTTACACTAAGTTTTGAGCTAGTTTAAAAACCCGGTTTCTTGTAGAAACCGGGTTTTTCAGCGGCGATTTTTTCATTCGCAATTCCTGTAATATGTTTGAGGTCAAAATTTTATTAAATCTTTTTAATTGATATTAGTTACCAAAAAAATGAACTGTAAATAAGCTCCCAACCCATAGCCAGTAACTCATTCCCAATTCTTCAATTCTTCAATAGTATGGTTTTCCCGATCGCCCCTCACCTGTTCTCCCAACCGCTGACAAGTATCATCGCTGTCGCATTCCTGCTGCTGCAATTGCCCGCCGCAGCCATTCTTATGTCGCGTCTGATTAAAGGCCCATCGCGCATCCCGCCCCTGGAACCCGATTCGCCAACGCTGGATTTTTTGGGTGCTTGTACTGCGGTAGTACCGACTTTGAACGAAGCCGATCGAATTTCGCCTTGTTTAGAAGGATTGAGCCGCCAAAGTTACGAACTCCGAGAAGTGATTGTGGTTGACAGCTATTCGGTAGACGGAACCGGAGATTTAGTCAAAGCAGCGGCACAAAAAGACCCCCGGTTTCGGTTGATTAACGACGATCCGCTGCCGGCGGGCTGGGTAGGGCGTCCGTGGGCGCTGAATGCAGGTTTTTTGGCAAGTTCCGAGAAGTGCGAGTGGATTTTGGGGATAGATGCGGATACTGTGCCGCATCCGGGTTTGATTGCGAGTTTACTCAAAACGGCGAAAGCTGGAAATTACGATTTGATTTCGCTGTCGCCGCAGTTTATCCTCAAGTATCCGGGGGAGTTGTGGCTGCAACCTGCTTTGTTAATGACTTTGGTTTATCGGTTTGGGCCGACGGGGACTGGCGGGGATGTGCCGGAACGGGTGATGGCGAACGGTCAGTGTTTTCTCTGTAAGCGCGAGGTTTTGGTGGCATTAGGGGGCTATGAAGTCGCAAAAGGTTCTTTTTGCGATGATGTAACCTTGGCTCGCTATGCGGCTGCTAAGGGCTTTAAGGTGGGCTTTTTGGATGGGGCTAAGGTGTTGCAGGTGCGGATGTATGAGGGGGCGATCGAGACTTGGAATGAGTGGGGGCGATCGCTGGATTTGAAAGATGCTGCTTCTCGCGCTCAAATTTGGGGCGATTTGTGGCTGTTGTTGGCGGTTCAAGGTTTGCCGGTGCCGATCGTATTGTGGTATTTGTTCTCTGGTTTGCTGCCTGCGGTGGCAGTATTTCCGCACTTTTGGCTGTTGGGATTGAATGTATTTTTGGTTGCAGTGCGATCGGCTTTGTGTTTGGCGATCGCACCTTCCTACGATACAACCGGGGCATCGGGTAAATGGCTGTTTTGGCTGTCACCTTTGGCCGATCCGCTGGCGTTTTTGCGAATTCTCATTTCTGCTTTAAATCAGCCTACTCAGTGGCGCGGCCGAAAGTATGAATCATGATTAATACTCTGTTTCCGAATTTTTTAATAAGTCGCGTATTAAGAAAACGCCAGCGAGAGCCTTTGATGTTTCTTTTGTGGGATGGAACTCCTGCCATTCCCGGATACAGCTATTAATTTTACTCAAAGATCGCTCCATCTAAGCTTGTTTTTCTTAAGTCTGTTCTCGCTAAATTTGCACCTTTTAAGTCAGCACCTGTTAAGCAAACATTGCTTAAATCTGCATAACTCAGATCGGCACCTTTCAGATTAGCATCCGATAAATTTGCTCCTGATAAATTCGCCCTCACAAGTTGCGATTTACTCAAATTGCTGCCACTCAAATTTGCTGCTGGCATCTGTGCTGCCATTAAGTTGGCTTTGCTTAAATTAGTGTCGCTGAGGTTAGCCAAATTTAATTTAGCATAACTCAAATCAATGTTTTCCAAGCAAAGTTGGCTCAATTGCGCGCATCGCAAGTTAGCATTAATAAAAAACCTGTCTCCAATCGCATAACGGCGCAGCAATTCCTCAACTTCCAGCCGAATTAAAACTGGTTCGCAAGTATTTTGGTAGCACCACGATGTCTCCAGCAAACTAGCGGCTGCTTCAATTGCTACCTTGTCGGATTTAGAGAGCACCAAACTATTGCACCCATCCCACTCACCGTTGAGCATGAATGCCATGTCAGAAGCTGCTGCAATTGAGTCGCATAACAAAACGGTTTCTGGTTTGGGTTGCAGCCAGTTCATTAAAGCGATCGAACTCTTGTTTTTCACTGTTTATTCGGGATTTGTGCGTCTTTCTTAATTATAAGTAAAAATATTGAAAACAGTATGCACAAATTCGCTGCGGCTTCAGAGAATGAATTAATTGTGTTTGGTGCAGCCAGACCAGGATACGGCGATGCAGAAATTGCTCGGTGGATTGAATTTATGCAGGGGCATAATATCAAGCAAGTTTGCTGCTTGCTTGCTCAGACCCAACTCATCCGCTACTGTGAGTTACTGGGAACATATAGCAATCCTCGCATCAGTTTCAATAACTGGTTAACTGGTTCCCAGGTTCTGCCTGGGAATCGATGTAAGCAAGGAAGAGCCTCGGCCCAGAGTATGGAGGCTCTTCCTCCGGGTATGCGTTACCAGGCTCTTCCTGGTAACGAGTATAATCATTTAGGATTGCTATATGTGCCACTTGTGTAAGTCCTAAAAGATTTAAAAGACTCGGCTTCCTACGCTGGAACTCAGGTATCGAATAAATTGGTATTTTAGCTCTCACCGTTAGCCGAGCCGCTGGCGTTTTTGCGAATTCTAATTTCTGCTTTAAATCAGCCTACTCAGTGGCCCGGTCGGAAGTAGAGTTAGCGGATAGCTGAATTGCTGTATGGGCGGGTTTTGGCACAATCTTTCACGAACAATCTACGTAATTGCATAAATCTTTGATAGAGTCGGTCAACCGCAGATGTAAAGCAGAGAAACACAGATAAACGCAGATAATTTTAAGAATTGACAGTGAATGAATGCCATGCAAGTCTAATTTACATCAACTCGCCCCGATCGCGATGGGGATTTGCGATCGGGGCGGGCTGCATTATTCTCTTTTCAGGCCTTCAGCAGAGCTTTAGAGGCTGATTCGCCTGCGAGTCTGAGTTGCCGCGTCAATCTCAAGTTCAGCAGCACCAAGACAGTCCACTGGCCGAGCATCGAGAGAAAAATGGTATGTGTTGACGCGCTGCCCACGGCTGACCAAGGGTCAAAGACCGGAAATACTGAAGACAGCCAAATTAAAGGAGCTTTTTCAGCCGTGAGGGAAAGCATAGATAAAATCATTGGCGGCAAAAAGAGAGCGCCTCCGACTGTACACGCTGCCCAAATTTCCTGATTTCGGGTTTTTGTAAATAGGAATAGCTGGGTGACGGCGGCGTAAATCAGGATGAGATTCACGAAGAGGATCATGCAAAAAAAGACTTGGGGATTCGGCAGCATCAAAGGTGTTAAAATCAGTGTTGAACTGAGGAGATTGATGGCTAGCGCAACTGATGCCGGACTTTTTTCGCTCCAAATGGAATCGAGGATGGGGTAGCGGCGCCACAATTTATGATTGCTGCGAACGATTTGTTTTCGATACCTCGCCCAATCGTACAAAGCTTGTCTTTCAGGAGTCAAAGCAGCAATTATACCTAAAAACAACAGCAAATTTAGGAGCAATAACCAGATGATATTGCCGTTGATTGTGATGTTGGATTGGAGTGCAAACCCTAAAATTATTGGCTGACAGCACATGACTAGCAAATAACTTTGCCGCTTGCTAAAAACAGTGGTCGTGGGGTTGGGAAAGCGGCGCTGCCATCCCTGCCACATCCAATAGGTTACAACCCCACAAATCAAGATAGATAAAGCAGTACAAGACACAAGGTATTGGCTGATCGGCAAATGAAACCATTGCAGACGATCGAAATTTTTAACTAACCAGTTAAGGTCTGGATTCTGGGCTTCAGTAATTTGAGAAACTAAGTATCTCAGGACAGCAGCCGGAGACAAAAATGTTAGCAAGTCACCAGCATTGCTGTTTAACTGCATATTAAAAGCTGCGGTAATAAAACCCAAAACCACAGCGCTAGCCAACCAAGGTTGAAACCCTCCCAACCAACTGGTTGTTAAGCCAAAGAGCATCGCGCTGCTGTAGAATAAAGCACAGCTACCTACCATTGCTATGTCGAAACATAAAATATGATGCAGAGGTATGTGAGCGCTTAATCCACTGTAGATGTGCAGCGGTACAGCCAGAATTACTGCGAGATACACTAAAATTGGGACGCCGAGAATTTTGCCGATAAAAATTGTGGTGGCAGACTGGGGACTGAGGCGAATAAAGTTGAGGGTGCCTCGGCGTTCCTCTTGGTCTAGGTCGCTGATGAGCATATAAGTGCCTACTACTAATAGCACGATCGTGCTACATATGCTCAGCCAAACGAACATTTCTAGCCACCAATTCTGCCAGTTAATGGTAAAGTTTCCCGTCGCATCTCTGATGCACTTTGTCAGGTTAAGATCTCTCTCCAATTCAGTGCAAAATCTGTTGTAGATCGAGGAAGTGTACTTACTGGCAGGAATCGAGTAAGTGTACTTATCGGCAGGAGGGGCAACTGGTATCTGGGCGCGCAGAGAGAAGAACAGCACCAGTTGAAGACAGAGGGAAAAGACGCCGGCGATCTCCTTTCCCATTTTCAGGCGGCCTTTGAGTTCTCGAAATAACTGGGAATTCCAGTTACCGATTTGGTCTAGCAAGTTGAGTCTCATAAATAATTGTTTTGAGTGGTGAGTGAAAAATTAGAAATCGGGAGATTTATTTAAGATGCTTGTTTGTGTCCCATCTTGAGGAAAATTGTTTCTAAGTCTTCTTGAGTGCAGTGAAATTCTGTAATGGGAATGTTGGCGTTGACAAGCGATCGCAATAAATCCGCGGCATCTTCCCGGCTTCCTGAAAAATGAACGCACACCTGCTGAGTTTCCGGCAGTATTTCCCAACTTTCTACCCAAGGAAAGTTTTTGAGTTCGGATGTCAGTGCTTCTAGATTACCCAAAGTTGACAGGAAAATTTGCTGTTTGCCGAGGCGTTTATAAAGTTCTTGCAAAGGGGCGCTTTCCACAAGATAACCGAGTTCCATAATTCCCACCCAAGTGCAAAGTTCCGCTAAATCGCTGAGAACGTGAGACGATATGACTACGGTCATGCCGGCTTGTTGCAAAGCTTTGATAATTTCGCGGAATTGCGATCGCGCGATCGGATCTAAACCGGAAACCGGCTCGTCTAAAAGCAGCAAAAGCGGTTCGTGGATAATAGTTCGCCCCAAACTCAGCCGCTGCTTCATCCCCCGCGAAAGAGTGGAAATTAAGCTGTTGCGTTTGTTGGTCAATTGCATGAGTTCTAAAACTTCACAAATGCGCTCTCGGCGGCGGGGCTGTCGCAAGTTGTAGAGTCGGGCAAAGTAATCTAAATAATCCCAAACATTCAGGTCGTCGTAAAGCGGAAAATCGTCGGGAAGAAAGCCGATGCGCTGTTTGAGAGTGGGGTTGGATCGATCGCGCAACAAGCGGTTGCCGTTGATGTAAATTTCCCCTGTAGTCGGTTCTTCAGCGGAGGCCAACATTCGCAGCAAGGTAGTTTTGCCGGCACCGTTAGGGCCGATGAGCCCGCAGATTTCGCCTGCGGCGACTTGCAAGTCGATCTCATTAACCGCAATATGGCGATCGAATTGTTTGGTAAGTCCGCGAGTGTCTATTGCTAATTCTTGTGCCATAGTTAAAAGGCGAGTGAAATTGGCTGCCGTTCATCCCTAGCTTGGAAGTTAAAGCTTGCAGCTAGCTTAGCCTTTTGATACAGCAGTTGTCAGCGGTATTGCGGAAACTTAACAGTTAAGTTTTAACATCAATCTTATAACAATTATTAAAAGTTGATCCTGACCGCGCTGGAAACGGCATTGCCCTTTCCCTACAGATACTTGCATATAATGTATATGTATTGAGAGTTTTTGGAATGGGTATTATAACTCATCAAAAAAGAATGCAAACGCACTTACAGCAGCGCCATATCTTTGAAGCAACGGCGCGTTAACTCGATTCGGGCAGATGCGTCATTTTTGTTGCGGATGTCAATGTTTGTAGCAAAAAAGTAAACATTTTTATCCTTTTCTAAATAACCTACATACCAGCCAATTTGAGGCTTTGTTTGTTCTCCAAAATTTGCCCATCCTGTTTTGGCTCTAATTGTGTAATCGGGAGTTTGTTCAACAATTATGATGTCTTTAACCAGAGACTGCGATCGCTCGGAGAAGGGTAAGTCATTTTTGTAGAGACGGCGGAGAAATTGAATTTGCTCCTTGGGTGTGATTCGCAGTTCTCCCTCTAACCAGAATTTGTCAATATCGTCTTTGTTACCGATTTTTTGGTTGCCATAACCGACTTTAGCTACCCATTGTTGCATTTGCTCGTGTCCGACTCGGCGGGCGAGAACTTGGTAAAACCAAACAGCGGAAAGTTTGATGGCTTCTCTCATATTCAAGTCTCGATTCCATGCGGGAATTTGCCTTTGAATTCCATCCCAAGTTAGGACGGCAATCTCATTTGAAATCACCCCTGTTTCTAAAGAAATCAGAGAGTTGAGAATTTTAAATGTAGATGCGGGTAAAAAAGCTGTCTCATTACGTTGCGGGTTGTGTTGATAAAGCCGATCGCTATTCAAATCGTAAATTGCGATCGAGCCTTCAACACCTAGCTCTTGAAAGTGCCGTCCAAAATTAACTGTCTGGGCGACATCTCCTCCGCGTCGCGGAGATTCCTGCACTGGAGGTGGCACGGTTAAGGCTGATTGCGGTGTCTGAACTAAAACAAAAGTAATGCAGCCTAATACAATTAAAATCAGAGCGAGCGCACGATAGATTCTGTTCATAAACTTCGATTAGTTAGCCAAATCATAGGCATTAATGTCACAGGGGCGATCGACTTGTAAGGTGCGTCTGACTTACGTGGTGTAAGAAGCAATTAAGCTTTGCCCCTGACGAACCCTACTATATAGAACCCATTTGATATCTTTATCATATTAAATTAAGACACCTACAACCCTCTAATTCATTTGCTATGACATATTCCAGCAGTCTCACTGACGCCGAATGGGGACTTCTGGAACCGCTGTTGCCTCAGATATTACCGCAGAAGAAACGGACACGACCCTGTGATTGGACGAAGCGGGAGATCATCGATGGCATCCTCTATCAACTCAAGAATGGCTGCAAGTGGGAAGGCTTACCCTTCTTCACCACAAAACCTGTCGGCAAAGGAACTGGAATGGGGATGTCCATGAGCTATCGAATCATTACCGAGAAACATCAGGGCAAACTGATCTGTCTCTCTACGCCTGATAAAGGAGCATTCAGAAATTTGTCGCATTCTGTAGCTTGAGTAATTTCGACAGAAACCTTTGTTAACTAGCAACTTTACTCAGTCTAAGGGCAGAGTTTAGCGGCAATACATCAGCCTAAAATGCAGCAAAGAAGCTCTATTCGCCGCTCCAACGAATTGTTGTGCTGCGTCGCCCCGTGATTAATCAACTTAACCAGTTTTTCTAGGTTTTCAACATCAGGGTTTTCAATTGCTGGAGTCGCTCGACTGTACCAGATTCAGGCAAAGGAGTATAGACTATGAGCGTTAATTCTGGTGCTTCTGTAAGTTGAAATAAAACGTATTCAAACACCAAATGTCCTACGATGGGATGTTCATATGACTTGAAACCTTCAAGCTTTGATTCAACTTCGTGTTGTGACCACCACTGCCGAAATTCAGGGCTGACTTTTTTCAAATCTTCTGCTAACTCAATGAGTTCAACATCTCCCAGGTAACGCCCACTTATACTACGAAACCGTGCCAGCATCAAATGAGCCTGTCCTTCCCAATTCAAAAGCATCTGACGATGAGCAGTATTAGTGAAGAAATACCAGATTGTATTACGCTCACGGGTTGTCATCCTGCTAAAGTCGCCAAACAAGGCACAAGCAGGTTGATTCCAGGCCAGAATATCAAACCGGTATCCCACCACATAAGCTGGGCAGATGGCTAGATGATCCAACATGCGCTGAATCGCCGGGCTAACCGTACTCTTGCCATGCGGAATTTCTGGCGGTAATTGCTGTAACGCCAACATAAATAAATGAGTGCGCTCCTCTGATGTTAATCGAAAAGCCTGAGCTAGACTTTCTAATACTTGGGCAGACACTCGAATGTCACGCCCTTGCTCCAAGAAGGTGTACCAGGTGGTGCTGACGTTGACCAGTTGAGCCACTTCTTCCCGCCTTAATCCAGGAGTGCGACGGCGTGTTCCACTCGGTAAGCCCACATCCGCAGGGGTCAGGCGATCGCGGCGTGTTTTTAGAAAATCGGCGAGTTCTTTAAGATGTGGCTTACTCGTTGCCATCGCTGAACCGTTGCCCTCAAGGTAGTAGTGTCAATACCAGTATAAGTTCGCTCTGGTTTTAGTTTGAGCTGCCTGATAGGTTGAAAACAAGGTTTTGTATTCACACTCTCACGCGGAATGAGGCAGTCAAGGATGAAAGTTTTTCTAACAGGTGCAACGGGGTACGTAGGTTCATTGGTGGGTGAACAGTTGCAAGCCGCAGGGCATACGGTTGTAGGTTTGGCAAGAACAGAAGCATCGGCTGACAAACTAAGGCAGCGGGGCATTGAACCACTGTTCGGCAATCTACGCGACACTGAAACATTAGCCCAAGCGGCGCGTGCAGCAGATGGTGTGATTCACACTGCCTTTATTCACGACTTTAGTGATATTGAAGGAGCAGTCAAAGTGGAACAAACGGCTATTGCAACGTTTATCGATGCCTTGGCTGGATCGGGGAAACCTTTTGTTGCCACTTCTGGGACAGGATTGCTAGGAGATACTGGCGATCGCATCATCGATGACAGTGAAACCATTATTCCTAAAGATGCGCTAGCCTCTAGAGCAGCGGCTGAACAGGCTATTCTGCAAGCAGCACACCAAAACATTCGTAGTATTGCCTTACGTCTTCCGATTTTTGTCTATGGTCGCGGTAGCAGTCAGTTTCTTCCCATTCTGATTCAGGATGCCCAACAAGCAGGGGTAGCACGCTTTATTGAACCAGGGGATTACCAATACTCCGTCATTCATGTAGATGATGTTGCCAAACTGTATGTACTTGCTTTAGAGAAAGGGCAAGCGGGAGCTGTATATCATGCAGTTTCTGAATCAGGAATTAGCATTAAAGCGATCGCCGAAGCTATTGCTCGGTTACTCGGCTGTCCTGTAAAAGGAATGTCGAAGGAAGAAGCCATTGAGTCATGGGGGTTGTCTTTAACGACGTTTTTCTCCATTCATAATCAGGTTTCATGCACAAGAGCTGAAACAGATTTAGGTTGGCGACCAGAGATCGAAACCACAATCGTAGAGGATATTGAATTTGGTTCATATCGTCGTGCCCAATGGCAGAACTAGAATCTAAAAAATAGGATGGTCGTCCAAGCTATTGTGAGCGTTTTAACTTAAGCATTACAACTATTATTAGGCTGAAACTTTCCATATAGAACCCATTTGAGTTCTCAAGAAGATGTCAAATGGGTTCTATATAGCTTTCAATTACGTAATTCCTCAACTAGAAAACTGCCATAATAGTTAAGGCGACCAAGCAGCTTAACTGAATTACTAAGCTGAAGAACCGAAACTTGGGATCGAAGCCAGCGATGTGAATCACTGAATGTACAAGCCGAAATAGGATGTACACAACAATCAGCAAATCTACTGCTGTTCCTGAAACACTCCGAACGGTTAGAAGAAAAACAACTCCCAAATACAAAGGCAGGTTTTCTATCAAGTTGGATTGTACTCGAAATAGTCGCCAAAGCAAGCTGTCGTCGTTCTGTGTGCTGAAATCTTTTACTGATCCGCCCGCAGATAGATGCCGAATCCTGACTGCTAGTAACAAGACAACGACGGCGATTGTCCACAAAATGAAAATTGCTAAACCCCAGAGAGGGAAAGTCATATTTGTCGGTTCAATTTGCATCATCTTTCTACCTTGCGAAACTGTGGTTAAGACTTTAGAAATATTTATATCAAATCCGGTAGCATCGTCCAGTCATCTGCGTTAATCTGTGTTTAAGTAACCACACAAAATTAATTACATGGAGAATCCTTGCTGGGTAAGGGTTTTAGGAGAAATATTGTGTAATTAATTCGGAACTACTACTTATCTGCCTGTATCTGCGGTAAAAAAAAGAGAATAACCGCAGATGACAAGGGATTGACACAGATTCACCCAGAGGTCGAGAAGAGAGATATGAGTAATTCGGATATTTTGAGTGTTTTCGGAAATCGATAGATCGCTCACCAAGCTCAAAACAGCATCTAACCGACAAGCTGACGCTAACTAGAGTGCGATCGCATCTCGTGAGTGTCAATTCCAACCGCTAGCAACCGAGCGTTTACAGATGGTTTTCGGCAAGACGATCGCACCATTGTATCGAGCAAGTGTTCGATCGCACCCGGCAGATTCTGGCAAAAACCAGTATGTACCCGCGATGTCTGAACGATCGTGCTGCGGGGTGCTACGAGCCAGTGAAAGCGCTCTCTGTGGGGAAGTTGACCGATCGCGCCAGATTCGGAGCCGCCTGCACAAATGATGGGAATGACTGCTAGGTGATTGCGAATCATTTCCAGATCCAACGTTGAGTCGATCGCCATCAAGCGCTGTTCATCAATTTCGATACGGGCTTCGAGGAATTTTTTCGTACCGCAGGAAATGATCGCCCCCACGTTGATAAACTCCTCGCGCTCAACTTTGGGAACGACGCGGATAATGGCGTAATCATACAGAAATCGATCGGGCACTAATCGCCTCCTCCAAAAAAATATGTGGTGATTCTAGCCGATTTAGCAGGTACTCGATATAAGCATTCCGATGTTGGTTGCTATCGCTGAAAGGAGAATCTCCCACCAGCCAAGTATCAGGAATTAATTTAACAATGTTGCGAATGATGTCCGGGGTTAGCCTTTGAGTCATCTTGGAATTTGCCACTTCCAGCGTACTGGCAAAACGCAGCAGAACGTGGTCTTTGATTGGCGGAAAACGATCGCGGCTGCGCGAGAGATAATCTTTCCAGGTATGGTGGAAGTAGAGGGCTGCACCGTGATCGATCAGCCAAAGCCGGCGGTGCCATACCAGCATATTTGCATTGCGCGACGTGCGATCGATGTTAGTCACAAAAGCATCGAACCAGACGATTTCTGAGGCGAGATCCGCATCGGACTTCCCCGCTATCGGGTCAAAGGTGATGGAACCCGGAAGATAGTCGAGGGCGAGGTTGAGGCCTGCACTTGCTCGGATCAAATCTTGAATTTCCGGATCAGGCTCAGTGCGAGCCAGTTCGGGATCGACTTCAACAAAAACGAGTTCGGGGATTGGGAGCCCGGAGGCGCGAGCAATTTCTCCCGCCACTAGCTCGGCGATCAGAGATTTGGCTCCCTGGCCCGCACCGCGAAATTTGAGCACGTACATACCATCATCATCTGCTTCGACGATCGCCGGTAGCGAGCCGCCCTCGCGCAAGGGAGTGACATACCTCGTAGCAATGACTGTTCGCAAGCTGGGACTCATGCTATTTTCGATTTGTGATTTGAGATTAAAGAATGGGAAATCACTGATTTTATGAGGGTTTTGAGCACGGGCTTCAGTTGCATTCTTTTTTTTAACTGGGACTGATGTTCAGTAGTCTCTAATTATTTTTACATCTGTTGGCTATTGCGGGCGATCGAAATCGAGATTTCAAGGATTGGGCGATCGACTACAAAGCGTTCAATTACCGCATCGGCACGCTGACAAAGTATTTCGTGTTTCCCGATGCCAAGCTTGTTCTGAATGATTTTTACGAGATGGAACCCAAAGTGCTGTCGGCTGTTGAGGTTGATGTCACAGGATTAAGAGTTTTTTGAGCCTATTACGAACAGCCTTCTGTATACTCAACTTCAGGAAGTTTACCCGAACGGAACCTATCTACACGATTTTTGCAAGTCTCAAAAATTATCCGGTAGTTTTTGTCCACCGCATCTTTAGGGACGAAAGTTAGATATTTTCCATTGTCAGATGGGCGGATTACATAAGAATGAGGTGTTGCTTTAATTTGGCCTGGATATAAAGATAAAATTCTGTTTTCCTGATCCCCGATTCTAGCTCCACTGATGGTGGTAATGCGCTTGCTGTTAATATCCACTCTGGCAATGCGACCCTTTGTTACCATAAAGCTAATTCCTTTTGGCTCTTCTTTTGGTTGGACGTAGAAACACTGATATTCGTTAAGATCACCACTCCTACTTCTAATTAATCTTATCCCACCTGCTTTTGACGCTTCATCAACTGTCATACCAACCCGAATTGGCCCAATTCCATCAATTGCTAGTTTCGATCGCTCTGTGAGTTTCGCTTGAGCGCTAACTGATGTTACTAAAAGCCCACAAATGACTCCTGTGCCAATTAGTAAGGCGACTAACTTTGAACTGTTTAATTTTCGCATTGAGTGCTATTCCTCCTTCTTCCCTGTAAACATTTCTCTAATTATGCTGTAATCTGAATATCGTTCGCCAGTGTAGTGATTTATTTTGTACTTGTACGCAGGAAATAGTCGGCTGACTTTAGCTCGCCAGATTCTCCAGTTGGGTCTTAGAAATCCGTTTTTAAGTTCCAGGATGCCTCCCATATCTGACAGCGAAGACACCATCAATGCTGGTATCTTCGCAGGGTTTTTCTCCGCCGCGTCCAAGAATCCCCAAGCTATGTTTGTTTGTACGCCATCTTCCCAACGCAAAGACCTTCTTACTCCTCCTGTCCAATTGTGCGACTCAGTGATGCAAGTTTGTTTTAGTTATAGCTTTTATGGGCAAAACAACCAACAGGAAAGAGATGTTGGCTCAACTATCCCAGCTAGTGCAGGGGTTAGCACAAAAGCCAGTGCTAGAATGGGTAAGAAAGCAGAGAATTTGTGCGAGTTTTTATTCACAGTTAACATAAGTTCGGGAAGGAAGCGAGTGTCAAGCTTGGCGGACTCTCTTGTCACCATGACTAATAGACATCTCCCATAATTCTTGTGGAACAGGCATCCTGCCTGTTCAAAACCTGCTTTTTAGGAGATGACTAATCTATTTCCAAACTTGTTGCCGATCGCCACCAACACCCCAATTATGGGATAACCCAACCCAAACCCCAACACGCCCGCCATGCCCCAAATCCCGAAGAGTGCGTAGGCGTAAGCCGGGGCGTAGCCATCGCTGCCTCTTGTCTGCCCGCAACTCACACCTCTTAAGTGGCGTTCACTAAGTTAGCCTGAAATTAACAGCCGTTTTGTGCAGATGTCCGCTCAATACCCCACTGAAAATGATGAAAGAAGACACTATCGAAATTGTTGGTTTTCACGCACATATTTACTTCAACCTTGATAATCGCGATGCCGCCGCGCGTGTACGCGAAGGATTGACTCAGTTTGAGGTGCAACTAGGGCGCTGGCATGACAAACCCATTGGCCCCCACCCCCAAGCGATGTATCAAATTGCATTTTTACCCTCGCAATTTGGCAAAGTCGTTCCTTGGTTAATGCTGCATCGCGAGGGGTTAGATATTCTCGTCCATCCCGAAACAGGCGATGATCTGGCAGACCATACTCTACATTCTTTGTGGCTGGGACAGAAACTAGAGCTGAATCTCGAAGTTCTGCGGCCTAGAACAACCCACGCGAGTTTCTGAGCGATCGCTCCATAAAAAGTAGCAGTTCTTTTGTCATTACCAATCGCTGCGACGCCCACGCTCACTTGTCAACACCTTTTAATGCGCCTAAAAGAATGGTCAATCTTTGCCGCTCATTAAGTACCGTTCTCCACAAAGGTTTTTAGCTTTGAAGCGTTCCTCACTGCATTTCCCTCTCCGTCGTTGTTGAAGTAGACAAACACACTTTGCCCCTGACTTTCCCACTCGTGGATGCGATCGGCCCACCAATGCAAATCATCATCCGAGTAGGAGCCACCGTAGAGGTAGTTGGGGTCGGGGCCGTGGAGGCGCACATAGACGAATGACCCCGTTGCGCGCAGGATACACGGCAGGTGCGCTCCGCTCATCACACAGTAAGCAGCTCCTTCACGTTCCAACAGCGAAAATACCTCTTCTGTGTGCCAGCTTGGGTGTCGGAATTCGACAGCTACTTTGATCCAGGGGGGCACCTGTTCTAGAAAGTAGGCTAGGCGGGCCAAATCGCAGCCGAACTGGGGAGGGAGTTGGACGAGCAGAATACCCAATCGTGATCCCAGGCATTGAAGTCCCTCACTCATCCGTTCCAACCACTTTTCTGGCGAGTAAAGACGCTTAGAGTGCGTTAGACCACGGGGTGCTTTTACGGTCATCAGAAATCCTTGGGGAAGGCGCTGCTGCCAGTTAGCGAAAGTAGTGTTTGGTGGCCAGTGGTAGTAGGTGCTATTAACTTCGACGGTTTGATAGTGCTGGATATAGCAATCAAGCCTAGAGCGCTGCGGTAACTGGTGGGGATAAAGCACACCTTCCCAATGGTCGTAACTCCAACCTGAAGTGCCAATATGAACACTCATCGCCTTTTTACTCCAACGCAGATTGTGTTGGGAGCATCCCGGTTTTGCAAAAGCCTCAAATGGCTAAGAGGTCGTTGAGGTAAGCACAACGAAGTTTTAGCATTTGATTGACATTTTTTTTCAACCATTGAGCCCCAGATATTTTCAACCTTCTATCTATTTGTTTGACCGTCGATTCCACCGCTCCCGAGCCGATGGAACAAATCTTGTCTTCTGA
>NZ_JAUBQW010000276.1:0-2295 GCF_036701485.1 Microcoleus sp. Pol11C3
AGTTACATCAGCAAATATTTGGAATTGGTTTACTCACTGCTGTTATTGTACCTCACCTTTGTAAGAAATGCTATATCTCTAAAGCGGTAGTAAAGTCTTCTGCTTTTGCGTATGCCTCTGCTATTGCTGATAAAACTTCTACTTTTGCGTGTGCCTCTGCTATTGTTGATAAAATTTCAGGCTTCGGCTCTTTACCGCAAACCTTGTCCTTGATTTTCAACAGGGCGGGAAAATTTTTCACTTGCGCTTGTATCCTTACTATTCCCACCAAAGCCTCCATTTGTTCTGGGTTACTCTCAATCTGTTCAGCAATTTCAAGTGCATCATCAGTAAAAGGGCTTGCCTCAGCTTTGGCTATTGCAATTCCACAAAAAGCCTTTGCCCTATAGGTTAGCCAATCAATCCGCCTTGCCGTTTCAAACGCACCAGGAAAATTTCTTGCCTCAGCTTGCGATATTGCAATTGCCGACAAAGCCTCCCATTGATAATGCTTAATTTCAATTTCTTCAACAGTCTCTAGTGCGGTAGTAAATTCCCTCACTTTGGCTGCCTCTTGTGCTATTCTCATTAAGGCATCTGGTCTGTGTGAACAGTCAATTTTTTTAGCCGTTTCACGGGCATCGGCAAACTTTCTTACTTCAGCTTGTGCTATTACAATTTTTTGTAATAAATTAGTTTTTTTCTTTTCATTTGCAATACCATTTGCTCTTTCTAAATGTTTGGTTAAAATGGCTTTAATCTTGCCTTTATTCCCTATGTACCCCACACTTTAGCTATACCTATACTTATCAAAAAAAAATCAATTTCTGGTCGATTGTTAATTTTTTGTAGAGTGGCGATCGCTTCTTCAACCATTCCTACCTCGGCCTGAACATTTGCTAGATAAACAAACAAATTTACTTGATGCAATGGGTTGTCTATCTTATTATCTGCTGTTTCAAGAGCTTCAGTCAAAGTGGCTTGTGCTGATGCCCTGTCGCCAACTTCTATTTGGGCTTTTGCTATCTCCTTTATCAATCCTTCCCAGTCTAAGGGTGAAACAAGTGTGTTTACGATCTCAAGAGCGTTGGTAAAGGTAGCAGAATATTCTATATCTCCTTTCTGCGCCTGCCCTTTTGCTATATTTATTAGCTCTAATACTTGCTTTGACTCCGGTCTAATACTCTCGACAGTTTTCAGGGCAGCAGTAAAGTTACCAAAATTCCTAAGATGCGCGCACAAAATACAGCGGTAGCTATTATCAAAAAGCTTTTGCTCTAAAGAAGTACAGATATTCTCACTCACTTCAAAAACATAGGCGAGTAGGTAAGTAGCATACTGGCTGTGCCACTTTATATCTGGATGAGTTGATAAACGAGGCAATTCCTGCTGCTGCAATCGCTTCAGTGTTTCCTCTGCTTCCTTAAATCTGCCTGTATCTTTCAACTCCCACGCCAGCAATAAATACCACAATATACGCCGCTCAATTTCATATAAATCTGTCAGTCTCCAAGCTCGTTCTAAATAGCCTTTCCGCAAAGCATCTAGGGGTGAATCTTGCGCTGTAGTCTGCAACAGTTTCCGTGCGTGTAACAGCATAAATTCTGCCATTTCTCCTGCTTTGTCTTCCTCGGCGGCGGCTAACAAGGCAGTCTGCACTGTCTTTAAAGGCAAGTCAGGCTCATCGGGAAACTGTTCAATGGAGTGCGAGTAAAAGTCTTCGTTACGTGCGATCGCATACAACTCCTCGCACCGCTTCGCTTCGCTTAAATGTTCTGCATAGTATCTCAAGGCATAACGACTCTGCTTTCCCTGCCCATGACTACAGTAGTTAATCAACTTATTCAAGGCATCCTCACCATCGTCACCCAATTGGATAGCAAACGTCGTCCCCAATAGTGGGTGGGCAAAAGTGTAGGATTCATCCTTTGAAATCTTTATCCAGCGAGTCACTTGCCAACACTGATGTAGTTGGCGTAAACTGCGATCGCGCATTCCCGTAATTGCCTTAACATCTTGTTTTTCAAGTACGCCTTTCGCTACTGCCAACAGTGCAAAAAACTGCCACCTTTCATCGGGCAAATCTAGTTCATCTAAGCGCTTTAACTGCTGCTTGACATAGTTCTCAAATTCCTTTGGCGTTTGTGCCAATAGTTGTCGTATATCTTGTTTTTGTTTTGCAGCGTGACTCAACTCATTAATTAGATAACTCAGATAAAGTGGAAAGCCTTTAGTAATTTCGGCTCTTCAGAACTTGTGGTGATAAGTTTATCTAATCAAGTGCTAAAATGTTTAATGTTTTTGAGTGGTTAAATC
>NZ_JAUBQW010000277.1:0-2269 GCF_036701485.1 Microcoleus sp. Pol11C3
TTAGAGGAAATTTTATTTAATCGCTGCCAACAATTACTCCAACAGCAAGACTTAGTTCGAGGTTTGACAAATTTCCATTGGTGGCCCCAAGTTGCGGCTTAATTATGGTTATGCTACCGGACATGATATGACTCCCACCGCTCTGAGGAAATAATAGAAGTCCTGATGGCACAACCGATTGAGATTCGCGAACGAATCGAGGAAGTGAGTGTTGATATGTGGGGAGGATTCCCAAAAGTCATCAAAAAGGTATTCCCAAATGCCGAAGTTATTATCGATCGTTTTCATGTGATGAAAGTAGTTAATCAAGATTTAAATAAATTACGTAGAGCCGCAGGAATAACAGATCGGCAAAGTAAATATTTGTTATTAAGTAACGGAAAGAATCTTAATCCAGAGCAGATTAATAAATTAGAACTGACCTTAAAAAAATCAGAATGTTTGAGAATTGCCTATGAGATGAAAGAAAAATTTAGAGAAATATATGAAACGAATTTGACCGTTAAAAAAGGGCAGAAAAAAATCAAGGAATGGCTAAATCATGCACAAGTATTTTTGAGAGAATCTGCCGCAACAATTGAGAATCATTTTGAGGGTATTTGCAACTACTTTATTCATCGGACAACAAGTGGGGTCATGGAAGGTATAAACAATCGAATTAAGTTGATAATGCGGCAAGGATATGGCTTTTCTAATTTTAATAATTTCAAGAATCGTGTATTAGCTTGCTTCTCTGATTAGATAAGATTATAACCATAAGTTCAGGAGAGCCCCTCATTGGGAGTTTTGGACTCATATTGATCACCCACGCCACCTCCGATCCCCACCCAGAATTGGCATAAATCAAATCCGGGGGATACGGATAACAGCTCATCTTTAATTTGTCGGCTGGCAGCCCACACCTCCTAGTAAACCCCCACAAACCGCCAACTTTACAAGAACTTAATGCCGACTTTTTGCACTGATTCAGCTTCGCAATCCCCTAATGTAAAGGATTTTTAAGAAAAAAGGACGCTCTCCCTTCTCTATGAAAATCATAAAGATCTTGTAAAGACACCGCAACTACTTAGTAATGTTTGACTGTCTGTGGCAATATTTAAGTAGAATTACGTAATCCATAAGTCCCACAGCGGCAGGCTGGCAAATTCAGTAACTCCCTGCTCTGTTGCCGGAGTGGTAAACTTTTGCCAATCTAGTAGAAAAAGGGTTGCTATGAATCAGCAAATATCAGCTCAATCGCAAAAACTTTTACTCCAAATTGGCAGAAAGATTCGTCGAACCTTGGATCTCGATACCATTTGGGAGCAAACAGTTAACAGTCTGGGAGAAACACTAGGCGTCAGCCGCTGTATCCTTTGTCCCTATGAAAGTTCTAGTCTGCAAGTCAAAGTAGCTGCTGAATACTGCCAAGAACCATTTTTACCGATGCTGGGAATGGAAATCTCGCTCACAGCAGCACCTCATTTCCTTCAAGCTCTAGCCACCCTCGAACCGGTAATAGTAGACTCCTTTGCAGCTAATGACCCTTTTGGGCCACAGTCGCTGCTAGTGGTGGCTACCGCTTACCAAGAGCAACCTAACGGCATAATTAGCTTGCATCAGTGCAAAGGTCGATCATCTGGGAAGGGTAAAGCTGATCGACCTTGGACTCAATCGCAGATCGAATTCGCACAAGAACTGGCCGAGCAAGTAGGAAGTGCGATCGCCCTCGCCACCCTCTACCAAGAGCGCAGCAAGCGAGTACAAGGACTATCCCAGCTCAAAAAGCAATTTTTGTTGAAGGCCTCTCACGAGCTCCGCACTCCCCTAAATCACATCATCGGCTATCTACAACTAACCATAGACGACCAAGCTGATGATCCCATAGAGGAGAGAGATTTTATTCAAGAAGCTCACCGTTCGGCTATCCACCTTTCTCAGGTAGTTTCCAATATCTTAGATTACATTGAGTTAAGTGAAGCTTGCCAAACTCACGCAGAGTTAGCCACTTTCAGGAGTCAGGAAAAATCTGGGCATCAGTAAAGATTCGAGTGGCTTATTCAACAAGTCTAATATTTACCATACCAACAAGTTTTATCCATGAAAAAGCTGACACTTCCTCGATAGATTCCCTCAATAAATTCAGTATTTGGTTCATCAATTATTTTTAGGGAATTAGAGTTTTACACAGTACAGCATAGCAACTACTACACGTATAGCATTTCTTACAAAGGTGAGGTACAATAACAGCAGTGAGTAAACCAATTCCAAATATTTGCTGATGTAACTT
>NZ_JAUBQW010000278.1:0-2263 GCF_036701485.1 Microcoleus sp. Pol11C3
AACTTTTGTTACATCTGTGGAAAAAATCCTGAAAGAATTTGGAAAAAACTATGTAATTAATTTTGTCTAGCTACTTATATGTACGTGATTCGTTTTTGAGGCATTCTTTTAAAAACTCTATATCTGACTCTTTCCACTTGGCTTTTGCCCCTCGACCAGGCGATTCCCAAAGCCATTCCATGCCTAGATGCGACCATTTATGTAAAACCTCTCTCACTGTTTGTGGAGTCCAGTTAAAATGAGCAGCTATTTTTTCCACATACCAGCCATGTGCATTTAATCTAATTACTTCTGCTCTATCTTTGACTTTTTGTGGAACATCCGCAGTTCTCAGTTTTAATAGAGTTTTGTCTTGCTGTTGAGTCAGGAATACCCTTAATCTAGCGCCCATATATTGAGTTACCTCAGTAGATGTATTCTCTTTGTTTACTTATCTTAACATAGTGTGGTTTTTTTGCGCCGACTTACTTAGCTAAGATAGAATTTAGTTAAAATTACCAAATATAGCAGATGCACATAATCAGCTATCGGCGAGTGCGTGAATATAGCGAAAGTCATGCTGATTGTCGAGAAGTCTTGGATAACTGGTTTAAAATTGCTACAAAAGCCAAATAGTCAAATTTAGTTGAGGTGCAATCTGTTTTTCCTAAAGCAGAAGCAGTTGGAGGTTTTACCGTTTTCAACATCAAAGGCAACAATTATAGATTAATAGTTAGTATCGATTATGAAAGCCAATTGATTTATATCAAATACATTCTTACTCAGGCTGAGTATGAGAAGGAGAAGTGGAAAAATGACCCTTATTTTTAATCCATATAAATACAAAGAGTTATTGTCTCAGTATCAGCCGAAAATCATTAGAACAGAAGTTAAAAATAAAAAGGCTTTGGCTATTTTGGAAGAGTTAATGCACCGTCGCGATCGCACTCCTGAAGAAGATGAGTTATATGAATTGTTGATTGCATTGATTGAAAAATTGGAGCAAGAATATTATGCACCGGGAGTCACAGCTACCCCTAATTCATTGTTGCTATTTTTGATGGAACAGCGCTCGCTAAAACCTGCAGATTGGGTTGGAATTGTTGGATCTGAAGAAGGAGTGTATGCTTTGGTTAATGGTGAGCGAGAGATCGGCAAAGAGCAGGCTGTGATTCTGGGTAGTTTTTTTATGTAGAGCCGAGTTTGTTTGCTAATTAATAGCTTTTTAATGGCAGATGCAGGCAGATAAAAGGGAATGGATGAAAGCCGATTCCCTAGGGGATAGCTTCGCCGATCGCTCTTTTGAACCGCAGATACACGCAGATGGACGCGGATGGGGGGAAGGGCGAGATCTCTTTTTGACGTAAGGTCTATCGCTCTTTTGAACCGCAGATACAGCCAGATGGACGCGGATGGGGGGAAGGGCGAGATCTCTTTTTGACGTAAGGGCGATCGATCTTTTGGCATTGCTTAATCAGGGTATGAAAAAAATCAGTTAAAAATCCCCAAGCTTTGTCGACACTGGTTTCTCTGACTGGCATATTTATCCTTTCATACCGTAAATCAGCAACGCCGATCTTTTTAGCAACCGCAGATGAATACGGATGGATGACAGGGCGAACGCATCTAAATTTCATGTTAACAGAATCTGGTATATTGGAGAAGAATTATTGAGTAACTACAAAACATTTAATTAGGGTTTACCTGTATGAAAGTTCAACCTAAAATCACCATCGCCGACCATTTTTCCGACTTAGAAGATCCAAGAATTGAGCGGACGAAACATCATCAATTAATTGATATTATCACCCTTTCAATTTGTGCCGTGATTTGTGGTGCTGATACATGGGTGGATATTGAAAGTTACGGGCGAGCTAAATACGAATGGTTAAAGAAAATTTTAGAATTGCCGAATGGCATACCTTCACATGATACAATTGCCCGAGTATTTTCTCGGCTCAAACCGGAGCAATTTCAGAAATGTTTTTTGAGTTGGATTTAATCTATTAGTTGCTTCAATCCCGGAGAAGTAATCGCAATTGATGGCAAAACTCTTCGCCATTCTTACGATCGGGGAGGAGATAAGAAAGCAATTCATATGGTCAGCGCTTGGGCGACGAGTCAAAGATTAGTTTTAGGACAAGTTAAGATTGATAAAAAGTCTAATGAAATCACAGCTATTCCGGCTTTACTCAAAGTATTAGAATTAAGTAGCTAGACAAAATTAATTACATAGTTTTTTCCAAATTCTTTCAGGATTTTTTCCACAGATGTAACAAAAGTT
>NZ_JAUBQW010000050.1:0-39056 GCF_036701485.1 Microcoleus sp. Pol11C3
CTTATCTTTAGTTGAGTTTGAATATATCGGTCGCTCCTATTCATAGTTTGCGATCGATTATTCAGCAAGCCCTATTTAGTTACTGCCATTGATTAGTTTTTTTAACCAATATAGTTGATATAATGCGATCGCCCGACCAAATTTTTAGTAATATTTTAATATTTTCAGCCGAAATATATGATTGACTGAAAATTAAAACAATCGAGCGAGCAGACTTGACCATTTAACAATGATTCCCAGGTAGCATTTTATGAAATCCATTGCTAAAAACACCATCCACTGGACTTACCCACTCGCTATTTTCTGTGCCCTTTTCGCAATACAGCAACAAAAAGCTACAGCCGCAACGCTATCTAACGGCTGGAATTATGCGATCGATTCCTTCAACGACGGCGTGACAGGGCCCCAAATCGGCGGCGGGGAATTTGAATTTTACGGCATCGCCCTCAAAGAAACATCAGATACAGCTTTCATCGCCATCAATTCTAATCTAAGTTTAGCAGGATATGCCTACCCACTAGCTCAAAGAGGCAACATCAACTACGGCGATTTATTCTTCAATTTTTCCGGTCAAAACTTCAATACAGCTAACGCAAACGGCAGCTTGTTTGGTATCCGCTTTGCTGGCGGAAATGACTCCGGCGTGGCGACAACAGGCGTTTACAGAAATGTTACAGCGAAAAACGTCACCCAAACTAACTCTGGCTTTAGCAATTTAAATCAATTCAATACGGTAGTGGCATCTCAAGGCGGAACCCCATCAATGGGCGATTTAGCTGCCACAGACCCCTATTTTCAACAAACAGGAAACTCGACTATTCTCAACTCAATAGCTACGGGTACAAAAGTAGGAGAAATCAATTTTTTAACACCAGCAACTTTGAATGCTCTCGGTCTTGATTTCGCTCAGTTTAATGCAGTAGGTTCTCAAACAATTGGATTCAGTTTCAATAAATCCTCAATGCCTTCTGGGAACTATATTGCTAACTTTTTTGCCGAGTGCGCTAACGATGCGATCGCCATTAAAGGCTCTTTTGAAAAAGAAGCTGCTGAAGCCGTACCCGAACCTTCTACTTGGTTTGGCACTTTAGTAGGATTGAGCTTTTTAGGTATTGGTGCAGCAAAACGCAAAATTAAGCGCAAGATGGCCTAAGTTAGGTATGGTGTGCATTAATTACCTTACGAATAGCTGTTATGCACACCTTACGAATAGGCGTAGTGCCTCACAAATTGCCAACAGTAGAGTTGATTATGGAGAGATAAAATGCGCCCAAACATTCCCATCTGGCCCCGCAACTTGATTGACGTAACTGTAGGGATACATCAACTTTCTCCCCTCAGTATCGCTGTAACCAGTGAGTGCATCTCCCCAAGGATCTTGCACTATATAACCCTGAGAATTGTAGCCAATTACAGTAATAATGTGACCAGCAGCAGTAAAATCTCCCGCTAAAACTACTGGCCGTCGATTCAGCAATTCCGATCGCACATCGGCCCATTGGCGAGTCGTACTAAAACTCGTCTTAAACCCGTAAGCCTGAATCAGCGCCGTAAGCACGTTGTGATCGGTTTGAGAACCCTGGCCTGCATAATCGAAACACCACTGCAACAACTCATCCTCCAATTGTCCGCCCCCCTCAGAACGAATGCCGTAATAATAAAGCACCATGGCGATCGCAGTTACGTTGCAAGTAGACCAATCAAAACGCGGATTGTCCCGTTGCGAAAAATACGGCACGTTCAATTCCACATTGTTCGGAACCGGATCGAAAATTTTCTCTCCCCGCTTGAACTGAACAAAACTAGGAAAAACATAACCTGTATTGCCAAAATTCGGCAGTTCTTCAGTCAGGGAAACTTTCAGGTGATCTCCTTCCGCACCGTAGCTTGCTACACCGTAAACTCGACCTAAAGGCAGCGTAGTTCTCTCGGTGTCTATCAGGCTGGCAGAATCTACAGGGCGTTTTTTTAACACAGTTGCTTGTAGGATTGTCATCGTTAAAGCACTGGGGTCAAAGGGAACTTCTTTGCCATTTTTCTTGATTTGAACGTACTGCCAATAAATAAATCCGATATTGCCGAAACCGGGAATAGCTTCTGCGAGAGTTACTCGGAAGTGCCCCAAAATACAGGCATAACCAGTGATGGCATAGGTGCTGCCTAAACTGATCAGAGAAATTTCATTAGCCAGCAGTTTAGATGAGTCTTCTGGTTTGCTTTTAATCAGAGTTGTTTCAGTTACCAAAAGTTGAGCGCTGACGTTGCTATTCGGTACGTCAGCCAGGTTAAATCTGAGGATTTGATTACCTTTGGCAAGCTGAACTTCGGGTTCGTAAAAATAGCCAAAAGTGCCGATCGGCGAAATTGGTGAATCCAGAACCACTTTGAGATGCCCGTCAATAAATCCATACTTGCTAAGTGTAAAAGTCTGGCCTGCTTTCACAACAATTTTTTGCTGATTGTTAAGCCGGGAAGAATCCACCGGAGTTAGCTTAAACAAGCTATCAGAAAGTATCTTTAAGGTCAAACCTTTTCCGACAGTCAGCGGATCGGAACTGACTGTAATGTTAATTATTTGGCTGCCAGTAACGTTGCCTTTGCTGTCAGTTGCCCGCAACCTGAGCCACCGAGCTCCAGCTACGCTAAATCCTTTAGACAAATTAACTTGCCAAGTGCTTGCCTCTTGGTTTAGCGTGACGCTTAGCGGAAATCTATCCTCAGCTATCACCTCAATTTTTGCTGCTTGTTGCCTGTCAAAAGTACCCCGAAGGACGATCGGCTGATTTACTAAAACTTCTGAGGGCCCTTGATAACTTAAATTCACAGCGGGATTAAAAGATTTGCCACCGCGGCTGAATTGCACAAAATCGGGATAAATGAAACCCGTATTGCCAAATTGCGGTAAATTCTCGGTCAGCGAGACTTTAATGTGGCTTTGTTCGATCGAGAATCCGGCAATTCCGTAAATCATTCCCGCCGGCAAGGTAATTTTTTCTTGGGGTGGCAGGCTAGCCGCATTGATCGGGCGCTTTTTAAACACAGTCGTTTTGATTACAGTCATTGTAACTGCATTTCTATCATACTCAATTCCCCTCCCGTCTCGCAAAATTTGGACGTGCTGCCAGTACACAAATCCCGAAGTCCCTAAGTTAGGAACGGCCCGAGCCAAAGCGACTCGGAAATGGTTTTCCACGCAAGCGTAGCCGAGAATATTGAAAGTTTCTCCCAGGCTAAATTGTAATTTCTGAGTTGATCCTAAAGTTGCAGAATCTGTGGGGTTGAGCTTTAACCAGGTCTTTTTGATCACCCACAGTAACTGCATTCCAGGTGGCGGGGCAGGCAACTCGGCGCGATCGAATATGAGAATTTTTGCGCCTTTGGTTATAAGTACGTGTTTTTCGTAGAAAAAGCCAGAGGTTCCCACCGGAGGAATTGGATTATTTAGTTGAACATTCAGGTGTCCGTCTTCTAACTCATAGTCCCTAATTTGATAAATTTTTCCTGCTGGTATGTCCGCTTTTTGCAGCTCGTTGAGATTGCTTGCGGGCAGTGTTCCGGCTTTGAATGCGGTATCTCTGAGAGTAATTAACGTGAATAATTGAGCGGGTGACTGAGAAGCAGGATTAACCTTGATGTTAATTGTTTGTTGGCCGATAACTTTGCCGGTCTTATCACTTGCCCTCACCTGCACTGTGCGAGTTCCTGCGCTATCGAATCCTTTTTCTAAACTGATGTTCCAAATGCCTCTAGAGAGATTTATCCCGACATTCAGGGCATTTGAGCCTTCTGTTGCTGCAATCGCTGCCACTAGATTTTTGTCAAAAGTGCCAAGTAAGACAGCGGCTCTATTGACCTCAATTTCTCGCGGGCCTAAGTAACTCAAAATAATGTTGTTGGTTGTCATTATATATCCCTCTACCTACTTAGTTATTCAGCTAAAGCAAGGATAACTTCTGATTTTATCAAACACAATGACCCGAACCAGGACAAAATCGCCCCTAGATTCAGCCTACGGGCGGTTAATGCCTTTTCCAGTATAAGTTTTTAATTATTGGCGGGAGTTGCGCCACAAATCTAACTTTAGGCGTACAACAAGCACCTTAACCGAATATATGCCTGGTAGAGCGGATTTGTGGTGCAAGTTTTGAGGGAAGGAATTTAGTTCGAGTCGGTTGTTTCCCCCTGAACCCTTGACCCCTCACTTGCTGAGTCAGGACTTACGAAAAAAACCCGGTTCCTAGGAGAATATTGCCTATAGCAACGAGGCATCTAGGAATAAACCGGGTTTTTAGCCGTTTGGTGGGTGCAGGAGTGTTAGTGCGATCGGCTAAACTTCGACTAAACTATGGTGACAAGAATATCTTGAGCGTGAGAGTCAACTTTCAGATTTTCTCCTTCATAAACCTGAATAATTTTGCCGGTACCGTCGATGACGAAAGTAACGCGCTTGGCATAATCGCCTTTCTCGACATCGTAAGCTTTGGTAATCGTGCCATCAACATCTGCTAATAGCTGGAAAGGCAAACCATACTTCTCTGTGAACTTTTGGTGCGATTCCTCGTTGTCTCGGCTGACACCGAGAACTACTATATCTTTGCCCTTGTATTCTTCATGGGCTGCTTTGAAGCTTTGGGCTTGTCTGGTGCAGCCGGGGGTGTCATCTTTGGGGTAGAAATACAAGATTACGGTTTTACCGGTGAAGTCGGAGAGGGAGACGGTGTTGCCGTTGGTGTCTTTGGCGGTAAATTGAGGAGCGGCACAGCCAATTGGTAAGGTCATAGTTTGGTTTCTCTTGTTTGGTTTTTATTGCAGTTCCTCAAGTTATTTTACTTGGTTGTGTGCCTTTCCAAGAGACCGTTGCTAAAAATCGCGTGAAGCGAAGCTATCCCGCAGGGAATCGCCCCCAACTCCATGACGTTAAGCTGTACTGCATTTAACTTGCACCTAAGACGCGGGGTAAGAGTGCCTATTACACGCATAGTTTCAATACTGAGATATTGCACCATTGTTAATAATCCTTTTTTGAACAGGCAAGATGCCTGTTCCACAAAGAGTAGATTTTCTTGTGGAACAGGCATCTTGCCTGTTCAGCGAGAATAGTGCAAGATGTGAAAATAGACATCTGCTAAAAAGCAGATGTCTAATTACACGCATAGTTTCAATACTGAGATATTGCACCATTGTCAATAATCCTTTTTTGAACAGGCAAGAGGCCTGTTCCACAAAGAGTAGATTTTCTTATGGAACAGGCATCTTGCCTGTTCAGCGGAAATAGTGCAGGATGTGAGAATAGACATCTGCTAAAAAGCAGATGTCTAATTGAATGTTTGCGGGTTCTACACACCAACCGGTTGACCAGCAGCGGGCATCATCGACGGATCGATCGCAATTCCTAAACCTTCCGCGATTTGGCGGCCATAATTCGGATCGGCGCGGAAGAAATGGCAGAGTTGGCGCATCTGAATCTCCGGTTTTGCTGCACTCAAACTTTCCACAATGTTCGCGACAAGCCGCTGCTGTGCGTCGGGTTTCATCAATCGATAGAGGTCTCCTGCTTGGGTGTAATCGTCATTGCCCTTACGGTGATCGTAGCGATCGACTTTGACATTTCCTAAGTCCCAAGCTGGGTCAGCATAGGCCGAGTTTTGCTTCGGGGCATCCTCGTGGCTGTTGGGTTCGTAGTTGGGCCCGCTACCACCGTTGTTACCCAGTGCCATTGCGCCATCCCGTTGATAGTGCATTACCGGACACTTTGGTTGATTGACGGGCAATTGCTGATAGTTTGCACCGAGACGGTAGCGTTGAGCATCTGGATAAGACATGATGCGAGATTGCAGCACCTTGTCTGGAGAAAAGCTAATACCTGGAACGACATTAGAAGGAGAAAATGCCGCCTGTTCCACCTCAGCAAAAAAGTTTTGTGGATTGCGATTGAGTTCCAGGATTCCCACGTCAATTAACGGAAACTCTGAGTGTTTCCACACTTTTGTCAAGTCAAAGGGGTTTTCGCGATACTCTGCAGCCTGGGCCTCGGTCATTACTTGAATGCAAAACCGCCACTTGGGATAATTACCTTGGTCGATCGATTCAAACAAGTCGCGAGTCGCATGATCGGGGTCTTCGCCTTTGATCCGCATCGCTTCTTCGGCGGTGAAATTGTCAATACCTTGCATGGTTTTGAAGTGGAATTTGCACCAAACCCGTTCTCCTTGAGCATTGATTAGGCTGAAGGTATGGCTGCCAAAACCGTCCATGTGGCGGTGGTTTTTCGGCGTACCGCGATCGGAAAACAGAATTGTCACCTGATGCAAAGCTTCTGGACTCAGCGACCAGAAATCCCACTTGGCGTCAGGATCTTTGAGATGCGTTTGGGGATGGCGCTTTTGGGTGTGGATCAAATCAGGGAATTTGAGCGGATCGCGGATGAAGAAAACAGGCGTGTTATTGCCTACTAAATCCCAGTTGCCTTCTTCGGTGTAGAACTTGATCGAAAAACCTCTGGGGTCACGTTCGGCATCCGCTGAACCTTGTTCCCCGCCTACTGTAGAGAAGCGCAGAAGAACCTGAGTTTCTTTGCCAATTTCTGAGAATAGCTGAGCTTTGGTGTAGCGACTAATGTCATGGGTGACGGTGAACGTGCCAAATGCAGCGGCTCCTTTTGCATGGACAACGCGCTCAGGAATGCGTTCCCGGTTGAAGTGAGCCAGTTTTTCCATCAGGTGAAAATCCTGCATGAGGATAGGCCCGCGTTCACCTGCTGTCAAGGAATTCTGGTTATCTGCAACCGGAATTCCACTAGCGGTTGTCAATGTTTTGTCTTCTGTCATAGTAGGTAAATTGATTGCTCTATCCTCAGTATTCTATACCTTTCTGGGGCCCTGGTGTTTCTGCGGAGGTTATTCTCAGATTGGCGATCTTGTGTTAAATTATTAGTGTGTTTTCAAAATTTGCTGAGTCACTTAAAACTAATTTCTCAATAAAATATGATTGATTTCTACACTGTAATCCTCAAAAAAAGTGCTGATTATTGGGTTTCTTTGTGTTTAGAAAATGGCTTGGTGGGACAAGGAAATACTCCCGAACAATCTATTGATAAACTAAAACAAGCTATTGAGTCATTTTCCGAAGTTTATGAATCAGAGTCTGATGTTTATCTCAGTCCTCTTTCTATTAATGAATTACACGAGTTTCTGACTTTAGAAGATGCCGAAACCTCAGATACTTATGAGTTAAGGAAACTTTATGCCTAAAAACATTCCATCTTTAAAACCTAAAGCATTAATTAAGATTTTAGAACAAAACGGATGTCAGTTTTACCGAGAGGCGAAAGGGGATCATCGTTTGTATATGCGTGAAATTGAAGGCAGAAAAAGGATTGTTCCGATTGATATCGGTGCTGGGGAAATGTCACCAGCTTATGTGTTGCGGATTTTCAGGCAATTTGGGTTTACCGATCCAGAAATTGAGGGGATGATTAGTTAAGTCCGCCTTTATTAGTCAGCGATTGAGTTAGCGATTTTACTGGACAGCAGTTGCCTAATCAATACCCCAATCTTTCAGTTGTGTTGTAAGTGATTGGATCGGAAAAGCAAGAGCAGTATTAGTAGCAGGTCGTCGAATCGGCTCTTGATTGTGGGATCGAGTAATGCTAATGGTATAACGACTTCCCTGCCCAATGGCAACAACGCGATTTTGCCGATCTAATACGGGACTGCCAGCATTAACTCTAACTGAAATTGCAGATATTTGTAACTCTCGATCGCTCTTGTTGATGACTTTTCCTGTTGCAACTGTCCAATCATCATTGGAGTCGTCAGAATATCCAATAATGTGGGTAGGTGAGTTGAGGATAACAGAGGCTGAGGATCTGGCTAAAGGCTTAATATCTTTCGGAATGTTCGTGACTTCAAGTAAAGCTAAATCTAGCTTGTCAGAGGCAGCAGTAATTTTAGCAATCTTAGCGGGTTTCCGCTTGCGGAATTCGCCAGATTTAGGTTTACTATAAAATTCAACTTCGATTTCTAGATCACTCTGAATCTTAGTTTTGTCAGGCGTTTTCACAATGCGCTTTGTCACAATCCAAGCTTTGTTTCCCTGCCGTTTTACTACCCAGCCAGTAAGCGACTGTAACTCGGGAGAATTTTTAATAATAACTCGGACAACAGACCGCTTTAATGAAACTAAAGGTTCATCTTGTAAACTGGGTAATCGCTCTGGAATTTCCAAAAATTGCGGATTTTTTCGCATAGCTAAGAGCCGCTTGGTTTCTTTGAGTAATAAATTAACCCTAATATTTTGGAGGTATGCACTTATCCTCTCGGTGAAATTGTTGTCCGCTTGGTTATTTTTGAGGTTGAGTTGAATAGCTTGGCGGTAAGCTGCGATCGCCTCGTCTAATCTCCCCTGTTCCTGTAAAATCCAACCTAAATTTATGTAAGCTTCGGCATCGTTTGGATCTATTTGAATGACTTGGCGGTAAGCTGCGATCGCTTCTTGTGGTTGGCCTTGGTTGAATAGCGCATTACCCAGATTGTTATAAGTTTCGGTATAGTTTGGATCTATGTGGATGGCTTGGCGGTAAGCTGCGATCGCTTCATCGAGTTTGCCTTGGAATGACAGCCCATCCCCCAAATTTTTGTAAGCTTCGGCATCATTTGGATCTATTTGGATGGCTTGGCGATAAGCTGCGATCGCTCGCTCGAATTCGGATTGGCCGTAGAATTTACGACCGAGTTTGTTGTAAGCCCAAGCCCACTGAGGGTTAACTTTGATTGCTTGGCGGTAAGTTGCGATCTCTTCATCTGATTTGCCTTCAATAAACAGCAGATCACCTAAATTTTTGTAAGCTTCGGCATAATTGGGATTTATTTGAATCGCTTGGCGGTAAGCTGCGATCGCTTCTTTTGGTTTCCTTTGGAAGAAGAGCGCATTACCCAGATTTTTATAAGCGTTGGCATAGTTTGGATCTATTTGGATGGCTTGGCGGTAAGCTGCGATCGCTTCATCGAATTTCCACTTGTAAAATAGCACATTGCCGAGTTTGTTGTAAGCCCAAGCCAACTGAGGGTCAACTTTGATGGCTTGGCGGTAAGCTGCGATCTCTTCATCTTCTGCATTTTGACCACTCTGCACAATCCCTTGAACAATATAAGCAAAGGACGTGAGACGATTGGTAAACCACGGCAGTGTCGCCGCCACGTATAACAATAAGAAAACTGAGGTTAACTTGGGCAAGAATTTTTTAGGCACTTTTGGTAAAGGCATAATCTTTCTTTATTTATAAGTTCGATAAGCCTAGTCTACTTCCTCTGAACTTGGTATGCTTTTGGCAACTCCACTTTGACTCTAAATCTGTAACAATTAAAAACACAATACCTACTCAAAAGTTCTCTCAATGACTTTTATCCCATCCGAAGCGTTTAAATCTATTAGTTATCCCAGCCGCACCGTAAAAAGAGCCGATCGCGCCGTCCGGTGCAGCCCTTTTCAATTACACTTCTTTCAGACCATCCGCGATAACAGTGTTTTCCTAACTGCGATCGCCTCAAATTCCGGTGTTGAAAGCGGCTACACCCGATCGCCCGTATCGGAACTCGTAGCCGAAAACTCCCTACTCTGGCTGATCCAAGTCGGCGTAATGCGGCGGGAAGTAGACGGACAAGGCATTACTGACAGTTTTCGCCTCACGCCCCTGGGCCGCCAACTCGTGGAAAAATGGGAACAGGAAGGACAGGGAGTGCCTGCCGCGTCATTGTGCGATCGTATTGGTAATGCTTTTAGCCGCGGGTTGGGACTATTTCTATGAGGGGTTTTCACTTGCGCTAGTCCGACATTCCGACAGGGAATGAATTCCCTGTCTCATAGCGAAAGTCGGTTTTAACCGACTGCAAGTGTCAATTGCTGAATCCTTCAATCTCACCGTCGGTGAAATGTTCAGTTGGCTAACCGAATAGCCCAAGGTCGATTTGTGATATCGTTTATGCTTCGACCGGAATGATTTAACCGCAGAGGCCGCAGAGGGCGCAGAGTTCGAGAAGAGATATCTCTCTACGGATTTGGTTGGATCTAATGTGCGGTCGATCGCCTATACTAGAATATCTGGTTGTCAGCACTTCAAGGACGAGAGAAAACTAAAGTTCTCAGTACAAAGTTAATTATGATTATTTAACCGGACTTGATATCATCTTTCAAATAACCGCTAACTACTAACAACTAACTACATAAAAAGTTTGTCAAAAATGGAAGCTAAATCTTACAAAGACACCGTAAATCTGCCCAAAACCAAGTTTGATATGCGCGCTAACGCGGCCAAGCGCGAACCAGAATTGCAACAATTTTGGGCAGATCAAGAAATCTACGATCGCCTATCCGACAATAACCCAGGCGACTTGTTCATCCTCCACGACGGGCCACCCTACGCTAACGGACAACTCCATATCGGCCACGCCCTTAACAAAATCCTCAAAGATTTTATCAACCGCTACCAAATGCTGCGCGGCAAAAAAGTCCGCTACGTGCCCGGTTGGGATTGTCATGGATTGCCGATCGAACTTAAAGTATTGCAGAACATGAAATCGGAGGAGCGGCTAAATCTTTCCCCGATCGAACTCCGCCGCAAAGCTGCCGCCTTCGCCCAGCAAACAATGGAACAGCAGCGCGAATCCTTCCAGCGCTACGGCGTTTGGGGCGACTGGGAACACCCGTATTTAACCATGAAACCCGAATACGAAGCCGCTCAAATCGGCGTATTCGGTCAAATGGTGCTCAAAGGCTACATCTACCGCGGCTTCAAACCTGTTCACTGGAGCCCGAGCTCGAAAACAGCCCTGGCCGAAGCGGAATTGGAATATCCCGAAGGCCACACCTCGCGCAGCATCTACGTCGGCTTTCATGTAAAAAAATTGTCAAAATCCCTGCAAACGAAGCTCAAGCGCTATATGCCGAGCCTCTGGGCGGCGATTTGGACGACTACTCCTTGGACAATTCCGGCAAACTTGGCGATCGCAGTCAATCCCGAACTGACTTATGCGGTGGTGGAACCGCCGGCAAATTCCCACATCGCACAACAATTTATGTTAGTAGCTGTCGATGCGGTCGATCGGCTGTCGGCAACTTTTAACACGGAATTAAAAATACTCGCTACCTTCAAAGGCAAGGAATTAGAAGGTTGCAGCTATAAACACCCGCTGTTCGATCGCGAAAGTCCAATTGTTGCCGGCGGTGACTACATTACCGCTGATTCGGGTACGGGATTGGTGCACACCGCACCGGGGCACGGACAAGAAGACTTTATCGTGGGAAAACGCTGCGGTTTGCCAGTTTTAACGCCCGTAGATGAAAACGGAAATTTCACCGCCGAAGCCGGACAGTTTGCAGGTTTAAATGTCCTCGGAAATGGCAATGCCGCAGTGATTGATGCCCTTGCCGAAGCAAATTGTTTGATTAAAGAGGAAAGTTACGCTCACTCTTATCCTTACGATTGGCGCACGAAAAAGCCGACAATTTTTCGGGCGACGGAACAGTGGTTTGCATCCGTTGAAGGGTTCCGAGATGAAGCTTTAAAAGCGATCGCGGATGTGAATTGGATTCCTGCCCAAGGGGAAAATCGGATTACTGCAATGGTGGGCGATCGATCGGATTGGTGTATTTCTCGCCAGCGGACTTGGGGCGTTCCCATTCCCGTATTCTACGACGAAGAAACCAACGAACCGCTGTTAAATGAAGAAACGATCGCCCATGTGCAAGCCATCTTTGCTGACAAAGGTTCCGATGCTTGGTGGGAATTGTCGATCGCCGAATTGCTGCCGGAATCTTACCGCAGTAACGGCCGCACTTACCGCAAGGGAACCGACACGATGGATGTGTGGTTTGATTCCGGTTCTTCCTGGGCTGCTGTGGCCAAAGGGCGATCGGAATTAAACTATCCTGCTGATATCTATTTGGAAGGTTCAGACCAACATCGAGGCTGGTTTCAATCTAGTTTGCTTACCAGTGTAGCAACTAACGGCGTTGCTCCTTACAAAACAGTTTTGACTCACGGTTTTGTGCTGGATGAAAAAGGCCGCAAGATGAGCAAATCTGAAGGAAATGTCGTCGATCCGGCAGTCGTAATTAAGGAATATGGAGCCGATGTTTTGCGGTTGTGGGTGTCTTCGGTAGACTACTCAGCAGACGTGCCTTTGGGCAAAAACATTCTCAAACAGCAATCGGATGTTTACCGGAAAATTCGCAATACAGCTAAGTTTTTGCTGGGTAATTTGCACGATTTCGACCCGGTAAAAGATGCCGTTGCTTACGAGGAATTGCCGGAACTCGACCGCTATATGCTGCACAGAATGGGCGAAGTGTTTGCGGAAGTCCAAGATGCTTTTGAAAGCTTCCAATTTTCCCGATTTTTCCAAACTGTGCAGAATTTCTGCACGGTGGATCTATCGAACTTTTACTTGGATATTGCCAAAGACAGACTTTACATCAGCGCGACAGATACCCTTCGCCGCCGCAGTTGTCAGACGGTGATTGCGATCGCCGTGGAGAATTTAGCAAGGGCGATCGCACCTGTGTTGTGTCACATGGCTGAGGATATTTGGCAGTACCTTCCCTATCCGACTCCTTACAAGTCAGTATTTGAAGCCGGCTGGGTGCAAATTGATGCTTCATGGCACAATCCAGAATTGGCTACTCGCTGGCAGTATTTGCGACAAGTACGCGGCGAAGTTAATAAGGTTTTGGAAAAAGCCCGGATGGAAAAGGCGATCGGTTCTTCTTTGGAAGCTAAGGTTTTATTGTACGTTCCCGATGTCGAAAAAAGACAGCAACTGCAAGCTTTGAATCCCAGCAGCGAAGAATTGGTGGATTATGTGCGATCGCAAAATTCAGTCATCGAGTTAGCCGCAGAGGAGAAAGCAAAAGCAGCACAAGATAAACAGGAAGAACAAGCGGCAAAAGTTGCCAAAGTCTTGACAGAAAACATAATTCATGTTGAACAGGCAACGATAGAAAAGGGCGATCGATCTTCTGCGATCGTACAGTATTCCGCGCCTGAACAGTCAGCTTCAGATTGGCAGCAAATGTTAGATCAAAGCGCCCAGTTTGTGGCTAATTTGCCTGAATACGCGGGCAACTTTGTCACAGAATACCAAAAAGTTTTGGTAACACTTGGGCTGTTAGCCTCTGTGTTAGTAACGGGCCGAGTAACGCTGGCGGTTTTGGATACGATGAATCAGATTCCGATGTTAAGAGGCCTCTTTGAAGTCATCGGCATTTTATTTACAATCTGGTTTGCTTTCCGTCACTTGCTGTTTGCGGCAAACCGTCAAGAAATTGCACAACAAATTGATTTCCTGACAGCAGATGTGGTGGGCCGGAGTACAGCGCTTGTACTTGCAGAAACACAGGCGATCGTCTTCGCACCGCCAGTAGAAGCAGCGCTTGTGCTTGTAGAAACAGAGGCGATCGCACAAACAGCCCCAGTAGAAAAAGTGTTTGTAGAAACACCCCAAATCCCGCAAGCAGAATTAGTTGCAGTCGAACCCAAACCAGAAATTCCTGCTTCCCTAGCTGTAACGCACGATTCTACAATGACCGGCAACGGTGTAGACGAACTGCGGTATTTGTTCATTACTTCGGAAGTGGAACTGGTAGAATCGAATGCAATCATGCAAGAATTGCCGTATAGTTATCAGTCTCCCGATTTGGCGATTGGTGTAGTGAAAGCAGACGGCCAAAAGTGCGATCGTTGCTGGAATTACTCGACTCATGTCGGAGAGTCGATCGAACATCCGCTAATTTGCGAACGCTGCGTGTCCGCAGTAGACGGCAAATTCTAACGTAGGCTGCGCTTCGGGAAAAAATTTTGAGTTTGTGGTTGCCACATTCACCCCGAAGCGCACCTTACAATAACTTCATTTGCTTATTTCTGATTAAAAAAACGGCAGACGATTTCACCAGGGTTGTTTTGTCCAAAGTTCAAAACAGTGCCATCTTTCTTAACTGTAGTGCGATCGCGGCAATTGTAGACTTCTAGAGGCTGTTTAACTCCATCAACACTCAGAATTACCCTGTATTCCCAATAATTTTTTGCACTGCGTTTGATATCGACAATGCAAATCTCGCGCCCTTGATAATTGCGGCATACAGAGGCCTCAGCAGGAAGCGCTACCCAGAAAAAAGATATTAATAACAAAAAGTAGCAAACACATTTCCTCATCAGCCAAATTACTAAGTTTTATCTTACGTTTTTTGATAATCAAGTGACAGTATTTTGCAAGCGACTTAGCAATGGGGCGCGCCCTCAATTCGCGACATCATAAGATAGCTGAACCATACCAGAACTGTATGTCTGACATCCAGTTAGCTGCAAAACTGTAGTATTTATGGGATTAGTAAATAAAGGAATTCCCTCGCCCAAAATAAGCGGATGAACCGAGAGAATCACTTCGTTGACAAAGTTTTGATTGAGGAAATCGCGAATCAGCAGAGAACCTCCCACCAACCAAATATTCTTGCCCTCAAGCAAGCGCAAATCATTGACAAAACTCTCAAATTGTGTTACCACTTCGACATCAGAAGTGGCTTTAAAATCTAGATTTTTCGTAAAAACATAACTCTTTTTTTCCTGGTATGGATACTCGCCAAAAGTTAGAACTTGTTCGTAAGTTTTCCGACCCATGAGAACCGTATCGATGCTATCTAAGAATTTAGTGTAGCCGTAATTTTGGTCTGTAAATAACCAGTCAATATCGCCATTCGATCGCGCGATATAACCGTCCAAACTAGATGCAATGTATAGTACAATTTTTCGCATGGCAACACCGAGGTTTTTGGGGCTATTGGGGCGATTATCGCCCCAGTCACCTTAATTTTAAATGATTTAGCGTCCTGACGGTAGCTTGAGTTCGATACCCAGTTTGTTGCTGACATCGATCGCCTTATCAGCAAAATCCGTCACACCAGCGACACCAACCGCGATCGCAGTACCCGCCGCTACAAGAGCTGTTAAGCTTTTCTTTAATCTGCTTGGATTCCTTTCATTCTCAGGTTTATTGACTTCGGCTTCGACATCTTCAATATCAATAATTATCCCCTCGCGAATGTCTTCTGGGAACTGCGCGGCGGTTTCACGCATTGATGAAATTAGTTTCAAAATTTCGGCGGTATTGGTGTTATTGTTTTGGAGGGATTGATTACCACCTACTTCGGCACTGTTCGACGAACCGCCGATATTGCCGGAAAAGTTAGCACCTTGAAAAGCACCTTGAAAGTTGTTGGTTTCAGAAGAATTTTGAGTCATTTTTGCTGAGGCTTTATTAATAATTGGTCTACTAACAGCTAGTTTAGTGATATCTACAAGGTCGTCATAATATTTTCCCATTTCTCGATCGCCCATTTGGTTTCGGCGGCGAACTTCGATCGACTCATACCCATCCAGCAACTGTCGCAAATCCAGCCAGAGTTTAAGTTTGCCGACCAAATATTTATTCTGGCCCTCAGACTCGTGTCCCAGCAGTTCCTCGTAATCCAGCGGGTTAGCATCGGGATAACCCGGAACCGGCACCCAATGACTGATTTCCAGATTGGCAAAAGAATTGTGGATTTTGGTAAACGTATCGCGAATCATGCTGAGGAAAGAACGCCGCGTCGATTCCCGCCCGCTAACGGCGATAAAGATTTTCTTATCTTCCGGGTCAGATTTAATCCGGGCGATGTTGTACACCTCAGCGCCTTCCCTGTACTCCAGCATAACCCCCGTGCGCCAGTGAGTGCAGTTGTGGATTTTCGCGTGCATGAGGACGATGAAGCGCGAGAGGATGCTGTCGGGGAGGATGCCGTAGTGATATTGAAATTCCAGGGTTTCGCCTTCGAGTTTGGTGTTTTGCGGTTGTTCTTTGGGCAAAATGCCGGGGATGAGGAAAGTCGGCGCGGGACAATGGCTGACGGGGAAGCAGAGTTCAAATTCGCCCATCAACCCGGTGAGGCAATCGTAGTGGCGGCTGGGATATTTATTTGAGTCGAGGATGCGGCTGAGGTCGGCGTAGGTGAAAATGCCTTTGGTTTTGACTTTGAGTGCGTCGTCGCTGAGGAGGGCATAGATGCCTTGTGTCACCCAGTGGGGATTGAGGATGTTGGTGTTTTGCAGGATCGGGTGTTCGCGGAAGTTGAGGACAATGCCCAGGTTGTGCAGCAGTCCGATCAGTTGGGTTTGGTCGGTTTCTTCAAAGATGTTTTCTTTGGCGCAGATGGTGGCGTATTCGCTGATGCTGATGATGTCTTTGTCGAGGTTTTCCAGGCGCTGCTTGACTTGGAACCAGCTTAGCGGCAAAAGATCGTAGACTTCTTTGAGTTGGGAGATTTCGGTGTGGATGGCGCTGCGGAGTTCGTCGATGCCGGTTCCGCTTTGGCAGGAGGTTTCGATAATCGCTTTGATGTTGGGATATTTGTCGCGCAAGGCTTTGCGGTTGAGATCCAGGGGTTGTTCGTCGCACTTGTTGCCGACGAGGATGACGGGGGATGCGTCGCCGAAGCTTTCGATCAGTTTCAGCCAGTATTCGAGGCGGTTTTCGTCTTCGATGGTGCGGCAGTTGCACACGAGGAGGTAGAGGCTGCGTTTGGTAAGGAAAAATTGGTGGGTGTGGTGATTGATTTCTTGTCCGCTAAAGTCCCAGACGTTGAGTTTGACTGGTTTGGTGTGGACTGTAATTTGCCAGTCGGTGATGGTGATTCCGTGGGTTTGGGGTTCGTTGGGGTTGTATTTGTTGTGGGTGAGGCGGTTGATCAGCGAGGTTTTGCCGACGCTGGCTTGCCCGACGAGAAGGACTTTGGCTTCATTGAGGGGGAGGACTTCGCCGCTGCGGAGTTGGCGCAGGTAGTTGAAGATGGCGGCGGGAGTACCGGGGTCTTTATACTGTTGAGTCGGCCCTAGAATTTCTGGAGAAATGGGCAGGGGATTGCGACGAAGGTCGAGTTTTTCAAGTTTTGGCAGTGTTTCTAAGCATTCAGGAATCTTTTCAATCTGATTGTTACTAAGGTCAAGTTCTGTCAGATTGGACAGTTGGGCGATCACCTCTGGGATTTGGGTGATCTGAGTGCGACTAAGGTTAAGCTCTGTCAGTTGGGACAGTTGACCGATTGCATCTGGGATTTCTGTAATCTGATTCTCATTGAGGTCAAGTTCTGTCAGATGCGACAGTTGACCGATCGCATCTGGGATTTCTGTTATCTGATTGTCACTGAGGTAAAGGTGTCTCAGGTAGGATAGTTGGACGATCGCCTCTGGGATTTCTGTTATCTGATTATGACTGAGGGAAAGCTTTGTCAGATTCGACAGTTGAGCGATCGCATCTGGGATTTCTGTTATCTGATTGTTGCCGAGAGAAAGTTCTGTCAAATGGGACAGTTGGCAGATCACCTCTGGGATTTCTGTTATCTGATTGTTACTGAAATAAAGCTCTGTCAGATGGGACAGTTTGCCCATCGCATCTGGGATTTGGGTAATCTGATTGTTCCAGACGTTAAGCTGTGACAGATGGGACAGTTTGCCGATCGCATCTGGGATTTGGGTAATTTGATTGTAATTGAGGCTAAGCCGTGTCAGATTCGACAGTTGCGTGATCGCTTCGGGAATTTCTGTAATCTGATTGCTACTGAGGTCAAGCACTGTCAGATTCGGGAGTTGGACGAGTGCTTCGCAAAGCTTTGCTAACGCATCTGGGATTTGGGTAATCTTATTCCTGCTGAGGCTAAGCCGTGTCAGATTCGACAGTTGCCCGATCGCATCTGGGATTTCTGTTATCTGATTGTTACTGAGGTCAAGGTATGTCAGATTCGACAGTTGACCGATCGCATCTGGGATTTGGGTGATCTGATTGAGGCTGAGGTCAAGCCGTGTCACATTGGACAGTTGACCGATCGCATCTGGGATTTGGGTGATCTGATTGAGACTGAGGTCAAGCCGTGTCACATTGGACAGTTGACCGATCGTTTCGCAAAGCTTTGCTAGCGCATCTGGGATTTGTATAATCTGATTGCCACTGAGGTCAAGCCATGTCAAATTTGATAGTTTGCTGAGCGCCTCTGGGATTTGTATAATCTGATTGCCACTGAGGTCAAGCCGTGTCAAATTTGATAGTTTGCTGAGCGCCTCTGGGATTTGTATAATCTGATTGCCACTGAGGTTAAGCTGTGTCAGATTGGGCTGTTGACCGAGCGCTTGGAAAAGCTTTGTTAACGCATCTGGGGTTTGGATGATCTTATTGTCCCAGAGGACAAGCTGTGTCAGATTGGACAGTTTGCCGATCCCCTCTGGAATTTCTGTTAAACCAATACTGGTTAAATCTAAACTCTCTAATTGCTTCATTTCTAGCAGCAATTCTGGCATCGTTCCGAATGGATTGCCACAGAGGTTAATCGATCGCAAATTGCCCAGCGAGCGCAATTCCTCTGGCAGTGAGGTCAATTTATTGGTACTCGGGTGCGGAGTAATTTTACCATCAGCCCATCGTGTCCATCGCTTTACCTTCCCCAACACCAACGTCTCAAGCTGCGTGCACTTGCCAATCTCCGGCGGCAATTCCTCCAATTCCAGCCCCGACAAATCCAGTTGGGTCAATTTTTCCTCGGCTGCCCGGTGAATTCGCCGCACTGCTTCCTCTCGCGTCATGCCCTTTGTCTCTCGGTAGGATTCATTTTATTGTGACAGGAATTTTCGCTTGGTGGGGGGGAATTATCGCCCGTACTCTTGAACCACAAAAACCGGATGACTCAACCCAGGCTGATTCTGCTTTTTGATGCGAATCAGGCGATCGAACAGCGAATCAACATCCTGAACATAGGCATGAAGAATAGTAACTTGTCCCAAGTAATCTCGATCGTCTTTACACACAATAATTCCTGCATGATGTTCACCGCCACGGTGTAGCGCCACAAAATCATCGCGATTGAAGCTAATTACCGCCCGATTTTGTTCAGTAGCAAATCGGAGAACCTCGTCATCAGGAATCTCTTGATTCGCTTGACCAGCATCATAGGAAGTTAAAACATCACAGTCAAGGCTACGCAAATGCTCGACCATTGCGATCTGGAAATTTTCACTCTTAATACAGCCTCACCCTTTCAATCATCGGTTTGATGAGAAACAATAATGCGATCGATTTCTTCCCGGTGGCGATCGTAATAACGCCAAGCATTCTCTAAATCGCGATCGTCCAAGACTGGATAATTCCGAAGTAACTCAGCCTCATCAGCCCCCTGTTGGTGAAGCGAAACCAGTGTCCAAACAGGAATGCGGGTATTGCGAATCCGGGCATTTCCTCCACAGACTCCAGGCGTACTCTGAATCGCCCTAGCTAAGAGTTTTTCTTGGAATAGCAAACTCTCTTCAGGTGTCAGCGACTCAATGACTTGAATTAAGGAGTCAACCAACTGAATGTTCATAGCTGGTAATTTACAGAATATAGAATAGTGCGATCGCTCAAACTATCATAGCAAATTTCCTCAACACCAACCTCTCAAACGGAGCGCACTTGCCAATCTGTGGCTGCAATTCCTCCAACCACGCCAAATCCAATTCTGTCTAGCCTTCATTTGCGGTTGTCGATTAACTGCAACAACTCCTCTGGCGTCATATCCTTTGTCTCTCGGTAGTCTTCATTTTATTGTGACAGGATCAGATAAACTGGGTTTCCAAGGTCTGCGTGTGATACCTACTTACTTAAACTTTAGCTTATCTAAATATAAACACATAATCAAGCTCAATCTGATGTTTTTTACCAACAAATGACAAAGGGTGATAAGCTGGGGATAGGAAGTTATTTGTTTATGAATCAAATTAAACGTGTTGCCATAGTGGGAGGAACCCACGGAAACGAACTCACAGGAATTTATCTCGTGAAGAAATTCGATCGCGCGCCAGAGTTAATTGGGCGATCGACTTTTGAAACAATCGCCCTGCTAGCCAATCCCAAAGCCTGCGAAATCGGGACACGCTACATCGATATCGACCTCAACCGCTGCTTTAGAAAGCAAGATTTAGACAATCCCCACCTCTCCAGCTATGAATCGCAGCGGGCGAAAGAAATATACCGCATTTTTAGCTCAAAAAACACTCATCTGCCCAACTTAATTATCGATTTGCACAGCACCACATCCAACATGGGGCTAACTTTTATTCTCGCCAGCCATCATCCATTTAACCTGCAACTAGCAGCTTATTTAACATCTGTGTATCCCCACCTCAAGATACTCGCTTCTACAACCAAGAATCATGATAGTCCTTTGCTGCGATCACTTTCCCCATTAGGCGGTACGCTGGAGGTGGGTGCAGTGGCACAAGGCGTATTAGATGCGTCTTTATTTCAGCAAACTGAGCAAGTTGTCGGCAGCATATTAGACTATGTAGAAGCCTACAATCAAGGTACAATGCCTGGTGCAAAGAATCCCTTGACTATTTATCACACCATTGGGGCGATCGACTATCCCAGAAACGAGAACAGAGAAATTCAGGCAATGATTCATCCTCATCTGCAATTCAGAGATTATCAAGCCCTGAATCCCGGCGATCCGATGTTTTTGACCTTTGATGGCGAGTTGGTCTTGTATGAAGGTAAATCAACCGTTTATCCCATTTTCATTAACGAGGCTGCTTACTACGAAAAAGGAATTGCCATGTGTTTTACCCAAAAGCAAGTAGTTGTTAGTTATTAGTCATTAGCGATGCCCTGAGCGTAGTCGAAGGGTCATTAGTCATGAGTTATTTCTTGAGAGGGTTCTGGTGACAAAAACTCTTCTTCAGAAGGCGCACTAACAGAACGAAATTGCTTCCATACTTCCAAACTGAGAATACAGGCAATCAGCCACACCAAACCCGCCGTATAACCGGCAATAACATCGGTAGGCCAGTGAACCCCTAGATAAAGCCGACTCAAACCAATAGCAGCAATTAATACAACTGTCAAGCTGTAAATCCACCAGCGCAGCTTGGGAAAGCGCGAACCCAAGAAATATCCTAACAAACCGTAAATAACCATTGAAATCATCGCGTGTCCGCTAGGAAAACTGTAAAATTTTACATCAACTGTGCGTTCCCAAAGTTGAGGTCTAGCACGGGCAAACAGTTGTTTTAAGAGTATATTTAAACCGAGCGCCCCAGCGCCTGTAACTGCAATCGTTGTGGCTTCGGAGCGATGTTTTCGCACCCACAATATAATACCCAAACTCACGCTCAGCGCTAGCAGCAAATTTGGCTCCCCAAAAAATGTAAAGGCGAGCATGACTCGATCGCGCAGCGGAGTATGAAGGCTCCTAAGATATAGTAAAATAGATTTATCGAAAGCGTAGGTTTCCTTTTCCCAAACCTCGTGGGCAAGGGTGGCAAATCCCCACATCGCCAAAGCAGCAACAGCAAGCCCGGCAAGCCGAATTATCGAAATGAGCGATCGAGTTTTAGAGAGCATTTTTTAAGTAATTAACAATTAAAAATCAAAAACATACAATAATACCACAAATCTAGGAAACGAAAACGCCCGATCGAGCGTCGAGATTCCTGAGCAAGTATATTGTGAATGATTAATTGATTTTTCACTACCCACCTCAGCTTTTACATCCCACAGGCGAATGAATATACTATCAAAAAAATACATTTCTGCAATTTTGTTGACCGTGGAGTTGACAAGTCTTTCTAGCTGTGCTAGCCAAACCGGAGTAAGTGCCCCGATCGCCGAAGCCCACACGATCGCCCAGCGTCTAGTCTCTTCTGCAGTCGCCCAAAAGCCGAACAACCCGCAATTCGGCCAGCCGATCGACTGTACCCTAGGCAAAGACTGTTTTGTATTGCTGTATTTTGATCGAGAACCCGGCCCCACTGCCGTCGATTTTGGCTGCGGGCGCCAAACCTACGACGGGCACGACGGCACAGACTTTGCGATTCCCGACGCCAAAGCAATGGCAAAAGGAGTTCCAGTTATTGCCTCCGCAGCAGGCAAAGTTTTGCGATCGCGAGATGGTGTTGTCGATCGGCGTTTACAAAACGATACAGACAAAGCCGGCATCGCAGGCACAGAATGCGGCAACGGCATGGTAATCGACCACGGCGGTGGTTGGGAAGCCCAATACTGCCACCTCCGCAAAGGCAGCGTTGCCGTCAAACCGGGTACGCAGGTACAAAAAGGCACAGTTTTGGGCATGGTAGGGAACTCTGGGATGGCATCTTTCCCCCACGTACACGTAACTTTTCGCTATCAAGGCAAACCCGTAGATCCGTTTGTCGGGCCCGACGCGAAGGCAGGCTGCAATATCGCCCGCAATCCAATTTGGGACAAGCCTCTAGACTATATTTCCACAGGTTTAATTAGGGCCGGTTTTGCCAATAAGCCACCCGATATCAACGCTGTCTGGGAAGGACAATTTTCCGAGACTAAACTCCCTGCAAACAGTCCAGCTTTGTTGTTTTGGGTGCAAAGTTACGGAGTGCTCAAGGGCGATCGCGAACAATACAAATTATTTGCACCCAACGGCACAACCATCGCTGACCAGACCAATGAAATTAAAGCCCCCAGCCGCACTTGGTTGGGTTATGTCGGCAAAAGAAACAGTACAAATTCTCCTCTGACTCCCGGAGTTTGGCGGGCCGAATATCGGTTGACGCGGGGCGATCGAGTTTTAGCAGAAGTCAAGCGAGAAGTTGAGTTGCGGTAGTCAGTTGACTGTTGACTGTTAACTGTTGTCAGTAGGGAACAGTAAAAGCTATTAAAAATAGGACATTCTTCCGAAGATTATTTCAGCAGCCAGCCAAATAATTCTCCGACACTCAACCGCAGTTCGTTAGCGAAGGACGGCACAGGTAGCAGCATTTCTGGTTCATCAAATACTGCTGTCTGTTGCTGGGGAACATAAACAAAAACGCATTGTTCGTCGGGATCGATCAGCCAGCCCATTTGAGTTTGATGATTTAAGCAGTGCAGAATATTTTTAGTAACTTTAGTTTGACTTTGGTCAGGCGACAAAATCTCAATTGTCCAATCAGGAGCTATGGGAAAGACATTAGCAATTTCGCCGTTATCATCGGCGGGAATTCTGTTCCAGACAAATACTGAAACATCAGGCACTGTTGACCTTCCGCCAAAGGTACACCGGAGTTCGGGAAATGCTCGTGCAACTTTTTTGGGTTTTAATATAGCGTTAATGAAAATAATTAGTTCACATTGAGTCGCACTGTGTTTCCCCTGTGGCATTGGCTTCTGAATAATTTGATTGTCAATGTATTCGCTGGCAGGTTTGGTTTCGGGTAGTTGGAGAAACTCTTCTAAAGTTAAGGATTTTAATCTTGTTTGTACCATTTTAAGTTCACCTCTAATGAAGTAGATCTTTTAGCAGCAGTCGAGTCTAAGGTAAATTGTTCCAAGCTTGAGCCACAATGTCGCTCAGCCATAGCCTCTGAGCAAAATCGAGCAGATTGTCGTCCGCGAGTACCTCAGCCTTTAATTCATCCAAAGACTGAGAGCGCGATCGAGCTATTTGGATCACACCCGCGATCGCCGACGCCACCAATTCTTCATTCAGTGGCTGCTGTCGCAAAGCAATCATTTCTTGAGGATTCGTAGGAATGGGATAATTCATAGAAGTGCATACCGAAAGGAGTAGATATTCAGCCACTGCGCCCCCACCAAGAGCAAGAGCGATCTAAAACCTAAAAATCTGAGAACATTGTAAACTTATTTAAAACTCAATAAGTATTCGGGAGTATAGCCTACTTTGCTCCCTTGTCAACTCCCCCATCTTTATTAATTTATTCAGAATTGAGAGCCTAATCATGCAAGAAATTCTTTATCTAGAAGTCCCGACACCGGATACAGCAGCCGTCTGCACTTGGTTGCAGCACGAATTCGATCCCGGAATCGGAGAAAAAATTATTACTGCTGACGGCTTTCGCCTGCTTTCACCAGCCACAACAGCCGAGGTTCTGAAGTCTGGAACTCAAAATGCCAATCCAAAACCCGCATTGGCTGACACCAATTCAGGAAACCAAAATTGGCGATCGACAGAACTTTCCACCTTTGTCTGGTCACTGCAACGCACCACTTATTTAAAAGTCTTTCGTCTAGAAGAGGCGCCTGCGGGAGAAAAAAAGTTCCTGGAAGCTCTGAATCTTGCTGTGAGAAACAAGTTTCCCGATCGCTACCGGGAACCCCCTGTCATAGACCTCTCCAAACAGTCAATTTTTGAGGCTCTTGCCCCCTATTACCCCTTGACCGTCAAATACTTCCAAAAAATGCCTCAAGGCGAATACGACCTCAAGCGCGTCTACTGGTGGGAGCAACGTTGGCGCGAAGGCACTCGCAATCCCCAAAAGCCAAAACAAGTAGTGTTTTTGAAGGAAGAGGGAACAGGAAAGAAGGAAGAGGAAACAGGGAAAAAGGCAGAAGACACGATTTTGGTGTCGGATTCTGGCGATACTTTTTATGACTTAATTTATATTGGCGGGGCCTTGGGAGTGATTCACGCCGCAGTCATGGCGAGATTGGGCTACCGGGTGCTGCTAGTTGAGCGAATGCCTTTCGGGCGGATGAATCGCGAGTGGAATATTTCGCGCGAGGAAATTCAAAGCTTAATTGATTTGGGTTTATTTACTGCTGCAGAAATAGAAACTTTGATTGCCAGAGAATACAAAGATGGCTACAACAAGTTTTTTGATGCTAACAATCCGCCTGTTGCTAAAGCGCCAGTTCTGCACACACCAAAGGTACTCAATGTAGCTTTGGACGGGGAGAAATTGCTGAATTTAGCAGGAGTTAAGCTAACAGAAGCTGGTGGAGAAATCTGGGACGAAACTGAGTTTATCAGAGCCGATGTTGAAGCAGAAAAAGTAGTATTTCAAGGCCGTCACTTGCCGACAAAAGCCGATCGCACTGCATTAGGACGGCTGCTGGTGGATGCAATGGGTTCGGCTTCTCCCATCGCTTGGCAATTGAACGAAGGGCGGACTTTTGACAGCGTTTGTCCGACAGTGGGTGCAGTCATCGACGCAGGATTTGAGCCGGGAGTATGGGATTCCGAGTACGGGGATGTGCTCTACACTCACGGGGACATTTCCCGCGGGCGGCAGCTCATCTGGGAGTTGTTTCCGGGCGCCGGCACAGAACTGACAGTTTATCTATTTCACTACCACCAAGTACATCCAGAGAATCCAGGTTCTTTGCTGGAAATGTACGAGGATTTTTTCGCAATTTTGCCGGAATACCGCCGCTGCGATGTCGATAAATTGGTGTGGAAAAAACCGACCTTTGGTTATATTCCGGGGCATTTTAGCAGCAACAGCGGAGATCGCTCCGTGGCGATCGATCGCCTAGTCTCGATCGGCGACGCAGCATCCCTGCAATCTCCCCTCGTTTTCACCGGCTTCGGCTCTCTTGTCCGCAATCTTTTCCGCTTAACAGACCTTTTGGATACTGCTTTAAAGCACAATTTGTTGACGGCAAATCACTTAAACCAAATTCGCGCCTACCAGAGCAATGTTTCAGTAACTTGGCTATTTTCTAAAGGTATGATGGTTCCTACCGGCAGCAGTTTGCCGCCTCAAAGAATTAATTCAATTCTTAATACCTTTTTCGGTATTTTGGCCGGACAAAAACTCACCGTAGCCGAAACTTTTATTAAAGACAGAATCGACTGGCTAACTTTCAATCGACTGGCGCTCGAAGCAGCCGGAAAAAACCCTTCTCTCCTCTTGTGGATTTTAGATTTTGTCACATTGGGGGATATTTGGCGCTGGCTGGGAAGTTACGTGAATTTTACTCTGCTGGCTGTGGCCAGTTTGCTGTTCGGATGGCTTCCCAGCTTCGCTCGCAGGGTACAACCTTGGTTGGAACCCCGATATCCGGCTGTTTGGCTGTGGCTGTTGGCTACCAGCTATGCTCTCACCTACGGCATGGGAAAGGGCAGAAAAGAGTGTTGAGTTTTGAGTTAAAACTCAACACTAGCAACTTCAGTTCGCTATCGAAAACTCGGCAATTCAATTTCAGCTAGCGATCGACGTTTTTTAGAAGCCCGCAGCGGACTGGCAATCAAGCTCAGCCAGTCTGGTTGGGCAACTCCTGTAGGTTTTGCCACACTCGATCGCACTTCTTGAATGCCAAAGGTTTCAACAGAGTTCAAAATTTGAAAAGCCCTGGCCAATTCTTGGGCGTCCACTTTGGTAGCAGTTTCTGGTTCAGACTCAGCCATCGGCTGCTCAGGTTCCGCAACCGGTTCTGCCAAGTCAGTTGCCGGCTCATCAGGTTGGTAGGTTTCGCTCTTCTGCAATTGAATGCCGGATACTTCGGCTAATTTGTGGAGTTCCAGATTGGCTGGGGCTTCAGGCTCGATCGCCTCGGCAGCAGCGGCTACCTCTGGAAGCCCTTCTGATTCCGACCAAGGTTGGACAGGGGAAGCGTTGAAGGCTGGCGGCACCGGCATCTGAGAGCTTTTGACCGCCGCGAGCAAAGATTCTAATTGTGCGCTGGCGGTTTCCAGATTATTGTCAGGCGGCTCGATCCTCGGCGACTTTACCTGCGGCCTGTCCAAACTTCTTTCCAAGGCAGCTTTGAATTGCAGAGTGTGGCGCTGCTGTCGGTGCAAGCGGGCTCGTAATTCCCTGCAAATATTTTCTGTGGCTACTAACTGGTGTAACTGTTCGTTGTAACGCTGCACAGTAGACGCACATTCTCGCTCAACAGTCGCTAGCCTGACTTGGCTGGTTGCCAACTGAGTTCTTAATTTTTCGACTAAAATTTCTTGACTTTGGAGGGTTTCATGGGAAACTTCCACTTTCCCAAACAGCCGCGTCAATTGTTCTTGAGTATTTTCGAGTTCTGCAGTCCGCTGTTCTAGCAAAGCTTCGCGATTCTGCAAGGTTTTTTGGGACTCTTCGAGAGCTGTTTCTAGCTGGGCGATGCGCTGTAAAAGATCGCGGTTGCATTCGTGCAGCGCTTGCATTAGGGTGACTGGGGTCGATCCTTTGCCCTTGGCCTGTTCGGCATTCCCAAGCATATTTTTTAGACTCTCTGAAATCGGGGGCGAGCCCGCCTCCGCCGGCTGTGTCGGAGATTGCGAATTTTTTGTTTCCGGTTTTGTGGGAATTGCATCTACGCTGATGGCGTTGGGAAAATCTACTGTTTGCCAGTCTTCTGCTGGCTGTTGGGGAACCGTTGTGGGAGTGGCTGTCGCATCGGGGGCGATCGGCTCAAAACCCCCAGCAGCAGCAAAATCTGAGTGCAATGGTTCGGTATCGGATGGAACAGCAGGGTGCGGTTGGTGCTGATGGGCTCGAAGATCAGCTTCTGACATGGCTTTTTATCCCAATACTCACAGGGTCTCAGATACAGTCTATCCTTAGAGATTCTCCAGAAGGAAGCCCCTAAGTGATAGTTTTTGGCATTTTTCCGATTTTTTGGGACAATAACCTCTGAATCGAGTGGCGCGATCGAACTACAACCCGAACTCAAATTCAGGCGTAAGATGCGCCTATGAGCACCCTACAGACGTGAGTTTTGGGTCCAGAGTCCTATCAAAATAATTTTTCCTGATGTCTAACGCGCTGTTTCGGTATGCGTGCGATCGCCTAAGCTTTAACAACTGCAAAATGTTTGTCAATGATTGCTGGAACTTCTGCCGGTGCAATGCGACTGTAGCGAGTTCTGTCCGGCATCACAACATTTGGGCCGGCTTTGCACTGTTTAAGACATCCGGTTCCCTGAACTGTCACTTTGTCTTCTAAACCGCGCGAATTCAAAGCATTTTCTAAAGCTTTACAGACTCCTCCAGCGCCCCGCTTCAGGCAGTCCGATTTTTGACATACTAATATTTTGGTTTGGGTTTTTGCTGGAGCTTTTACAGTTTGAGCGGCTGCGCCAGAGGTGACTTGGGTTTTGGCAATAGCGCGATCGTCCGATGTCAATACCGCAACAGGCCCATTGGTGGAGTCCAGGTGTTCGTGCGATCGATAGTTGTGACCCTGAGCCAGCTTGAGGCTACGAGCTTTAAGTTTTATTTTACCGTTTTTCAAATTGAGTTCTTTCTCACCTACAACTTGAACTCTCAACCCCGGTGTCAAAATAGGCGACAGAAAGGCCCGCAATTCCTTGCCAAGTTTAACAAGATATTCTACTCCGCGATCGTTGCTAATTCGCAAATATTTAAGTTTGCAGCCATCTTCAATGATCAGGCCGAGGATTTCTCCCTCTAAGTTGAATTCGGAAACTTGCTTGCCAGATTTATACATTGTTATAACTCCTTGAAATCAGTTACATCCGTTACATCTTCTACACTGTTCGTTGCCGAACTTCCTTCTACCTTTAGCCCCTTTGCCAGCAGTATTCCAGCCACTGCACCAGTTCGTATCGAGGGGCACTGACTTGCCTCAACACGCTCATTAACTGAGCCGCTTGTTTAACAGTGTTGACTTTTGCCCGCAAAGGTTGGTCAACCGCACACCAGCAGGGAATTTCTAGTTCTTGCAAGCGTTTGTAAACTTGCCACCTATCTAGCCAACTAACTTGCACAATGTCACAAACTTCTAATTCTGGATCTGCTGGATTCATTTTTTAACAACAGTAATAATTTGCATTAATTTTTACCCTGACTGGTAGCGGGTAGAAGTTAAAAGCCAGATTTCAGCAGAACATCAAAGATGATCAAAAGCCCTTCCTGAAAAATTCTGCCTTTGCCCTCTGCCTTCTGCCTTCAGAAGGTTCGCCCCACTTTCAGGAAGCGTTCAGAACGAGGATCTTGTTCCAGCATAACCCAACTGCTAATAATTCTCAATAGGTTTAGAAAAAAAAATTCCTACTCTACAAAATATTCCACTATTGAGGCAGACTCTGCTTGACTGGTAAATTTACGGTGCTAGACTGACTCTATTGGCAACAAAACTGCCTATTGAGAGGAGAACACACATGGCCCAGACTCAGAGTGCATTGAGACCATTTGGCCACATAGCCGAAAACCCAGTTCTACTGGAACATTCAGTCACAGCACCGATTTGTGAAGGGATGAACGCGCTGCTGGCCAGTTTTCAGGCTTTATACCTGCAATATCAAAAACATCATTTTGTGGTGGAAGGGGCAGAATTCTACTCCTTGCACCAATTCTTTCAAGAAAGCTACGGAGAAGCTCAAGATAGCGTCCACGAGTTGGGCGAACGGTTGAACGGATTGGGCGGCATACCAGCAGCTAGCTTTAGCAAATTAGCCGAGCTGTGCTGTTTCGAGCCGGAAGCCGACGGCGTATATTCCTGTCGCCAAATGCTAGAACACGATTTAATTGCAGAGCAAGCTATCCTAGGTTTGCTGCGGCGTCAAGCAGGACAAGCTGAAAGTTTGGGCGATCGAGCTACGCGCTACCTCTACGAAAAAATCCTGCTAAAAACAGAAGAGCGAGCTTATCACATTTCTCACTTCCTCGCCCCCGATACCTTAGTGCAGTTGAACTTGAACTAACAATTCTTCTTCCCCCTCTTCCTTCGCGCCCTTAGCGCCTTCGCGGTTCGTTATCTTAGATCAAAAAAAAGCGGGCAGTCACAAAACTGCCCGCTTTTTTTATACAAAGTGCGTTTATCTGCCCGGAATTAAGGCGCTAAAGCATTGCCGCGCAACAAGCTACCAATGGTTTTGGCGGTAATCTTCATCTGAATGAAGGGATTAGCCGGTACTACTGTCTTATACAAATAGCTATCGAATGTGAGCTTCTGCACATCGCGATCGGCACACATTTCCACAAAAGCTTCGCGAGTAGCGTCGGAACGGTAAAACACGCGCTGCAAAATGTCCAGAACTTTGTAAGTAATGCCGTAGGCTTTATCCCACCGCTTCAGATAAAGCTTGATTTCCTCTTCAGTAGGAATGCGCGCGCCTTTGTTGGAAATCTCCACAATAGTTTCGGCGCACATCCGGCCAGACTTGGCGGCAAAATAGATACCTTCGCCAGAAGACTTGGTAACGTAACCTGCAGCATCGCCTACGAGAGCAACTCGGCCGACAACCCGGCGGGGACGCGGATGTTCCGGGATGGGGTGAGCTTCCACTTTAATAATCTCACCGCCCATCAGTTTTTTGGCAGCGCGGGCGCGGACGCCTGCTTGCAGCTTTTTGATGCTGGCTTGATTGACTTTCATCGTGCCGGTACCGACGGCTACGTGGTCGTATTTGGGGAACACCCAAGCGTAGAAGTCGGTAGATACGTCGTCGCCGACGTACATTTCGGCTAAGTCTTGGTAGTAAGCCATTTTATCTTCCGGCAGGCGGATGCGTTCTTGGAAGGCGATCGCATAATTGTAGTCGCCAGCGTCGATCGCCTTTGCTACGCGAGAGTTAGCGCCGTCAGCCCCAATTACCAAATCGACTTTCAGAGTTTTCTGAGTTCCCACAGCGGTACCGTTGGAGTGGTCGGCATAGTGGAGTGTATAGGGGTCAGTATTATTGGCGGGAATCTCTAATGTGTGAACGGTGCCGTTAATCAGTTTCGCACCCAAGGAAGCCGCGCGATCGCGCATGAAGCCATCGAGCACTTCGCGGCGGCACATACCGATGTATTCGTGGGCGTTTTCAATATTGATGTCCACCTCGACGTTGGAGGGGGAGATCATTTTCATTTTTCTGACTTGGCGGTCAATAATACTTTGCGGCAAGTCAAATTCGCTGACCATGCACAGGGGAATCGCCCCACCGCAGGGTTTGGCGTTGTCTAATTTACGCTCGAATAGGTATGTTTCGATGCCTGCTTTTACCAATGTTTCGGCGGCGGAAGAACCCGCAGGGCCTGAACCTACTACTGCAACCCTTAGTGTCAAAGCTTTTCTCTCCAGTTTTTTTCTATAGGCATTACTCAGGTGTGATGGTATCACGGACTTGGGATGCGGTGGGGTGAAGCAGGGGAGATTTCAATGAAATGAAACAGAGCTTAACAGTTCGATACGAAAATGGTCATCGGGCGAAGGTTCGGGCGCGGGGAATTTTTGAGCTGTTGGTTGTAGTTTTTAGCAGGAAGGAATTATCTAACGTATGGGAAACCAATGCAAACGCCTATCTTTGATGCAGCCCTCCGACACTTAGCTGTAGCTTCTATTAGCGGATACCAGAAACACATCTCGCCTATAAAAGGGTTTTCTTGCGCTCACCGAGTGCTGTACGGGGGGGAGTCTTGCTCGCAGTATATCAAGGGCGCGATCGCCAAATTGGGCTTGTTTGGGGCAATCAAAGCATCGCGCCGCCGGTTTGCGGCTTGCAAGCGCGCGAATCAAATCTTGAAAGCCCGCTTTAGCAGTGAATCTGGCAGTGAAGACTCCAATTTCGAGGGTAACGATGAACCAAAATCCGATCGACCAAAATCTCAGGGGAAAACTCCTCGCAGAAGCTCTCAGGGTGAAAATTACTGTATTGAAGGGCTAGATTGTGGAATCTCGGAATGTTTTTCGGGACTCGATTGTAGCAGCGCGGATTGTTCTGGAGTCGATTGTGGCAGCGCGGATTGTTCTGGGCTCGATTGTGGCAGCGCGGATTGTTCTGGGCTCGATTGTGGCAGCGCGGATAGTGGCAGTTGTTTCTAGTTTTACTCCCCAACCGCTCTCCAAATAGGTAAATTTTTTTTACTATAATGTAGGGGAATTTTCAGAGGGTGCGATCGCCACTGTCGATCGAACTCGGTGCAATTACGTTACATTTAAGTTACGTTAAGCTCCTATATAAAATTTCAAATTGCTATGCTAGGTAATTTTCAACAAAGCCAATTGCGGATTGAGGTTGAAGCTTCGGAGACTGTGATTCGAGACAGTTTGCTGCGTCCTGTGCAGTTGCAGCAGTGGCTGTGGCCTCAGCAGTTTTCTAAGGGTTTGCCGGAAATGCTCGATCGAGAATTGACTTTCACGAGTTGGATAGGGCCCGTAGCGGTGCAGCACTATGTGGACATTGCAGAGTCAAATTGTCTGCGGCTGTTATTGAGTCAGGGAATTGACGGATTTCACGAGTGGTATTGGGGCGACGGTTGGGTGCAGTCTCGGTTAGAGGGAGTGTCGCTGCTGCCGCTGAATTTGGGGCAAACCGCTAGTTTACTGCGGCTGCGTGAGTTTGTTGCGGGGAAGGGTAAGGGGAAGTAGGGCAATTACTCTCCAAAATCATTAGAACAAAGTCCGGTAGTCCTGCATAGCAAGGCAAAATCCTAAACACTTTTAGGGGTAAAGAATCGTTGTAATGATGGATAAAATACCAGAAGGCACCTCCATTATTGGAGATATTTATAGATAGATACATGAGCCAGAATCCAGAATGGATTCTGTGCGACACGATGGAGAATCGAGGTTTAAAGCCCCCAATTTTAATTGTGGAGCACAAAAAATTTTTTCCGTGACTGTTACCCCTGACTTCAGGCATGGGGTATTTTGAATTCTGAATTGTGAATTCTGTCTTCTGACTTCTTCTCATCAAACGAGATATCCTTTGCTGAAGGGTGTTATTGAATCTTTCTATATCAGAAGTTTTTCCCGTATCTTTCCCCAGAGATTTGTGTCGCTGGGGAAGGATTTTTTTTTAGAGCCTGCCCAAAAATCTGTATAATAGGCGGCACATTGTCTGTCAACTACTGGGAGGGAATCTCAAAAACCTTTAGCACCCATTTGAACTCGACTTCCTATTTACACCCCGAATTTTTTTTGGTTAAAGCATCAATTGCCAGCTCTTTCCACTGCTTGTTCCCCTTATTGCCTACAAACGACTACATTTCATTACGTTGGATCGTTAGCTTGCCTTGGTTTTTTGACTTTACTTGAACTTTCCGGGGGACTGATGCTAATTGTTGAAAAACACATAGTATTGGAACCAGCGGAGGCGCCCTCGTGACTTTGACAATCGCGACTCAAGATATTTTTTCTAATAAAAGCTGATCTCTCAATTTTTTTGTTTGTTCTGAAATTCTTGGATGTCTGGGATTTTAAACAAACTGCCTGTGACAATATATAAATTTAAAGTTTGGCTTAGCGCTGGGGGTGGGACAATTTTTAACTATGTTTGGAGAACCGAAACGGCGACAATTCATGGAGTTGAGAATTAACAAGGGTTAGATACGTCGCATTATAACTCCTTACCCTTACTCTGCCAGACTGCCTGAAAGCCACTTCGCTGCCGAAAAACTAAGAGTGTGTTATAAAAACATAATTTGTTCCTTTCTAAAGCGCTATTCTCGACACAACGAACCCGGTGTGTTTTGACAGGGCGTTAATTTTTACCAGAAAAATAAATAATATGCTCTCCATTCCAGGCATTGCCGTCGTGACACTTCTCTATGAAAGTGCCAACTCTCTGGTTTACCGGGCCATTCGGGAAGCAGATCAGCAACCGCTCATCATCAAACTTCTCAAAGAGAGCTACCCCACACCTCAAGAATTGCTACGCTACCGCACCGAATACCGCATCACCCAAGAGCTGAAAGAGGTGGGAGTGGTGCGAGTCTATGACTTGCAAAAATACCAAAACAGCCTCGTGATGTTGGTAGAGGACTTTGGTGGCGAATCCTTGAAAATATGGATGCAGCAGCGAAAGTTTAGCCTCAAGGAGTTTCTACAAATTGCGATCGCCACCACTGAAACTTTAGGGCAAATTCACAGCGCCAATATTATCCACAAAGATATTAACACTTCTAATATAGTATTCAATCCAGCGACCGGACAGCTCAAAATTATCGACTTTGGCATTTCTACTCAGCTAACGCGAGAAAGGCCGAGCCTGAAAAACCCCAACATTTTAGAAGGCACTCTCGCCTACATCTCGCCGGAACAAACTGGTAGGATGAATCGCTCTATCGATTACCGCACTGACTTTTACTCCCTCGGCGTCACCTTCTACGAATTGCTGACAGGAAAACTCCCTTTTGAGACAGAAGACGCTTTAGAGCTAGTTCACTGCCACATTGCCAGACAGCCAGTTCCACCACACGAAATCAAGCCAGAAATTCCCCTAATTGTCTCGCAGATTGTCAGTAAATTGATGGCGAAGAACGCAGAAAATCGCTATCAAACTGCATTGGGCCTCAAGCAGGATTTAGAAATGTGTCTGGTTCAATTACAAGAAACTGATAGCATAGAAGAATTTGACTTGGGAACGCTGGATCTTACAGATCATTTCCTAATTCCCGAAAAATTATACGGTAGAGAAACAGAAGTTTTTCATCTATTAACTGCCTTTGAACGAGTTCGTAATGCCAATGCCGAAATGATGCTAGTAGCTGGCTTTTCGGGGATTGGTAAAACCGCAGTAGTGAATGAAGTGCATAAGCCGATCGCCCGACAGCGTGGCTATTTTATCAAAGGCAAATACGACCAATTTCAACGTAATATTCCTTTCAGTGCATTTGTGCAAGCATTTCGGGAATTGATGGGACAATTATTATCAGAAAGTGACGCTCAGTTACACAGATGGAAAACTCTAATTCTCACCGCAGTAGGCGAGAGTGGGCAAGTCTTGATTGATGTAATTCCTGAATTAGAACGCATCATTGGCGCTCAACCGGCTGCCGTAGAATTGTCGGGGAGTGCCGCCCAAAATCGCTTCAATCTGCTGATGCAGAAATTTGTGCAAGTATTTACCCAAGCAGAACATCCCTTAGTAATGTTTCTAGACGATTTGCAGTGGGCAGATTCGGCATCGCTGAAATTGCTACAACTGTTGATGGAGGATACGGGGCATCTGTTAGTATTGGGTGCTTATCGGGATAATGAGGTATCACCAGCTCATCCGTTTATGTTGACGGTGGATGAGATTGTGAAGTCTGGAGCAGTGGTGAATACGATTACCCTGCAACCGTTGAGTTTAGCAGATCTCAATCAGTTGGTAGCAGATACGCTGATTTGCGATTTATCTTTAGCCGGCCCCCTGACAGAATTGGTTTATCAAAAAACCCAAGGTAATCCCTTTTTCTCGACTCAATTCCTCAAGGCATTGTATGAAGATGGTCAAATTATTTTTAACCCCCCTCAATCCCCTCTTAGTAAGGGGGGCAGCAAAGGGGGGTGGCAGTGCGATATTAATCAAGTTAAATTTGCCGACGCCTCTGATGTGGTGGAGTTTATGGCGGCGCAATTGCAGAAGTTGCCTGCCGAAACTCAGGATGTTCTCAAACTTGCTGCGTGCATTGGGGCGCAGTTTGATTTAGAGACATTGGCAATAGTCAGCGAAGAATTACCACAACAAACGGAATCAGCGCTGTGGAAAGCCTTGCAAGAAGGACTCATTTTAGTGATTTCAGAAGCTTATCACTTCATTCAAGCAGATGCTCAATCCTCTACTGAGTCTGTGACTAATCCTACTTATAAGTTCCTGCACGATCGCGTCCAGCAAGCGGCTTATTCATTGATTCCAAACGACCAAAAACAAGCCACTCATCTAAAAATAGGACAGTTGCTGCTACAAAGTTCTTCCGAGATAGAAACAGAAGAAAAAATCTTTGATATTGTGGGGCATTTAAATCAAGGAATTGAGTTAATCCATACATTAAGTGAACGCTCAGCCTTAGCCCAACTCAACTTAGAAGCTGGACATAAGGCTAGAAATTCTACCGCCTACGCTGCTGCAAATATCTATCTACAAACGGGAATTGATCTACTGACACCTCAATGCTGGCAAACTCAATATGAATTGGCGCTAAATCTTTATGTTGCTGGGGCTGAAATTGCCTATTTAAATGGTGACTTTGATGGTATGGAACTGATGGCTTCACTGGTTTTGCAAGAAGCCCAAACAATTTTAGATCGAGTTAAAATTTACGAAATTAAAATTGCGGCTCAGACAGCCCAGAGCAAGGTGTTAGAAACGATCGCAGTAGCAAGAGACGCACTCTTACGATTGGGGATTGAACTCCCTGCGGAACCTGATGAAGCCAAGATTGGCAAAGCACTACAAGCCCTTGCGGGCCAACTAAGCGGCAGAAAGATTGAGGAATTGGTTGACTTACCTGTGATGACAAATCCACAGACTCAGGCAGCTATGCAACTGTCTGGTATGTTGTTTCCACCCATTTTCCAGGGAATGCCCGGTTTGCTGCCCCTGCTTAGCTCCACGATGGTGAGTTTATCGCTCTCCTTTGGGAATGCACCCGCATCGACGGTGGGGTATGCGATGCACGGAATGGTGTTATGTGCCTTTTTACAAGAGGTGGAAACGGGCTATGACTTTGGGCAATTGGCACTCTCATTGCTGGATAGGTTCAATGTACCCGAATTCAAGTCCACAGTTCTACTTTTGTTTGGTGGTTGGATTCAGCATCGCCAAGAATCTCTCTTGGCAACGATACCGACGCTGAAAGAGGGCTATAGGTTGGGCATGGAAACTGGCGACTTTGTAGACGCTGGCTACAACATATATATTTGTTTTTATACTTATTTATTCGCTGGGGTAGAACTAGACTCTTGGGAAGCAGAAATAGCAGGTTACAGGGCTGTCATGGCACAGTTGAAACAATATTCGGCTCGGGTTTATTTGGATATGATTCAGCAGACGGTGCAAAATTTGAGGGAAACCCGTATTCGGCCGGATTTGTTAATAGGCTCTGCCTACGATGAAACGGTGATGATTCCCAAGCACTATCAGGATAATGAATTCACGGCGATCGCCTGTGCCTGCATCTACAAACTGCTGCTTGCTTACTGCTATGGGAATTATACGGCTGCCCTAGACCACATTTCCCAAGTCAAACAGTATTTGATGGGAGTATCTGGATCAGCTTTTGTTCCAATTTTTAATTTTTATGCCGCCCTGACGCACCTGGCACTTTTTCCCGCACAGCCAGCCCTTGAGCAAACTGAAATTATTTCCTTAGTGGAAACCCATCAAAGCACGCTGCAACAGTGGGCACAAAATGCTCCCATGAATTATCTGCATAAATGGTATTTAGTGGAAGCAGAACGGCAACGGGTGTTGGGTAATAAAGCCGAGGCGATTGAAATGTACGATCGCGCCATTTCTGGAGCCAAAGAAAACAAATATGTTAATGACGAAGCCCTGGCAAACGAACTAGCAGCCAAATTCTACGGGGAATGGGGCAAAACAAAAGTTGCTCAAGCATACATATTTGAGGCATATTATTGTTATGTTGAATGGGGAGCCACTGCTAAGGTAACGGATTTAGAAACGCGATATCCCCACTTATTTGCGGTAACTCAAACGGGCAGAAAAACCACTCAAACAACCGTAGCAATGACAACAACTGGTTCGGGGAATCACCTAGATATCACCGCAGTTATGAAGGCTTCTCAGGCGATTTCTGGAGAAATTATGCTAGATAAGCTACTGTCTAGCTTGATGAAAATTTTGATGGAAAATGCCGGGGCGCAAAAGGGTTATCTGATTTTGTTAAGCCAGGGACAACTGTTCATTGAAGCTGAAGGAACAATCGATGACGAACTCGTCACGGTGTTGCAGTCAATCCCCGTTGAAACCTGTCAAGACCTTTCCTGGGCAATTGTCAATTATGTTAGCCGCACTCAAGAAAGTGTGGTACTAGATGATGCTGCCCGATCGGGACAATTTACCAACGACGCCCACATCCGAAAGAATCAGCCAAAATCAATTTTATGTGTGCCGCTGATTAACCAATCTCAAATCATTAGTATTGTTTACTTAGAAAATAATCTGACAGCGGGAGCTTTTACCCCTGAAAGAGTGGAACTATTAAAAGTGTTATCTGGACAAGCGGCTATCTCTATTCAAAATTCTAAGCTTTATACAGAACTCCGCGAAAATGAAAGCAGGCTGGCTCAACTAAACAAAGCTTACGAGCGATTTATTCCCCATCAATTCCTCCAGTTTTTAGAGAAATCAAGCATCATTGATGTGGAATTGGGCGACCAAGTGCAGTTAGAAATGTCGGTGTTGTTTTCCGACATTCGCGACTTCACCACGCTTTCGGAAACTATGACGCCGGAGGATAATTTCAAATTTATCAATTCTTATCTTTCTCGCATGGAACCAGTCATTAATGAAAATAAGGGGTTTATCGACAAATATATTGGCGATGCGATTATGGCCCTGTTTAGCGGCGAGGCGGATAATGCGGTGAAAGCGGGAATTGCCATGCTGCACCGTCTCGCTGAATACAATGAATACTGCGCTAACGCTGGCTGTGCGCCGATTCAGATTGGGATTGGGATTAATACGGGTTCTTTGATGCTGGGAACTGTGGGAGGACCAAATCGCATGGACGGGACAGTTATCAGCGATGCGGTGAATTTAGCTTCTCGCGTAGAAAGTTTGACGAAAAATTATGGGGTGGCGCTATTAATTACCCAGCCAACTTATACGCGCCTCAAAAATCCATCCAAGTACGCAATCCGCACTCTCGATACGGTAAAAGTCAAGGGAAAATCCGAAGCTGTGACGATTTATGAGGTGTTTGATGCAGATCCACCAGAAATTAAACAGGCCAAGTTAGCTACCCTGGAATTGTTTGCAGAAGCTAGGGCACTTTACTCGGCAGGGAAGTTATTTGAAGCGGCGCGGCTTTTTGAAGAGTGTTGGCGTCAGAATCCGGGCGATCGCGTGGCTAAAATGTACTGGGAACGCTGTGAGTCTGCATTGGTGACTCGCACAAAAATCAAAGACAGGCTACACAATTTACATTAAGCGGTTGCTATACCTGAAAATCACAGCAAAAGTGCGATCGACTGTTGTGACACCCTATCCACTAGGCGATCGAAATGAGGTAGGTATGTTATTGCACTTTAGCGCTAAATCGCAACAACATACGAAGTCTAAAAAGTTACTAGCTGAACTATACTACTGGCAGTGACTCCTTTCAAGACAGCTAAATATTTCCCTGTTACCTGATATTGAATTATAGTATCGCTAACAAAAGCGCCGGTTCCTTGATAAATATTTAACTGGCTAAAAGCAAGGGGGCTAACTAAATCAATTTTGTCTTGATTGAGGGTAAAATCAGTAATCACATCAGCAGTGGCTAAGTCTGTTCCACCAGAATCGATCGCGATCGCAAACACATCATTTCCCAATCCGCCTGTGAGAGTGTCGGCACCCATTTCTCCAAATAAGTAATCA